>JALUWH010000213.1 GCA_027019685.1 Ghiorsea sp.
TTATGCTGTGGATGATATTGTGGGAGCGAAAGAAGTGCGTAATGCAGGTGGGGAAGTGATTGTTGTACCCTTTTTAGATGGTTATTCATCATCCAAGCTGATTGAGCGAATCAAAGCTTCTTAGCTGCCAATAAATCCGTAAAAATATTAAACCATTGCTGAGAAACTGTTTCTAAATCTAAATGCTGAATACCTTGGGCTTGCATAGATGTTGCTTTACGGGATGTACCGCAGGGGTTAATTTTACTAAACCAGTCTAAGTCAGGGTGTACATTCAAGGCAATGCCATGTGATGTGATGCCTTTGCTGATACGAATGCCTAAAGCAGCAATTTTTTCGTTATTGAGCCACACACCAGGTAAACCGCAATCACGAGTTGCTTCCAAATCATAAGTTTGTAGCAGTTGAATCACAGATTCTTCAAGCAAATGAACATAATTACGCACATTTAAGTCATGCTGTTTTAAATCAATCATAGGATACATCATCAACTGTCCCAAACCGTGGTAAGTTGTTTCCCCACCGCGTTCGGTTGGCACAAAAGGCGCACCCAAATCAACTTTGCTGTTATTGATGCCGCGTTTTCCCGTAGTGAACACATGCTCATGCTCACAAAACCACACAGTATCCACCTCAAAGTTTGCAACATATTGCTGCATTTTTTGAAGGAACTGCGAGTATTCCTGCCTGCTCAACCATTGGTAGATTGGTGGCGTTTGGTTTTCTGATTGACGAATGATAGTTTGCATGACTGAATCCAGCGCACTTTCACAGTTTTACGATTGGAATACAATAGAAATACCACTGAAACAGAATAAGGAAATCATCATGTCTTCAAGTCAAAATACTACATTTGAGCTGATTCCAGCCATTGATTTAAAGCAAGGGCAGTGTGTTCGCCTCAAACAAGGTCGCATGGAAGATGCTACGGTTTACGGTAGCAATGCAGGTGAAATGGCGGCACATTGGCAGTCTTTGGGAGCCAAGCGGTTACATGTGGTTGATTTGGATGGTGCGTTTGCGGGCAAGCCTGCTAACCGTGAAGCCATCAAAGCGATTTGCGAAGTGATGGATATTCCTGTGCAACTTGGTGGTGGCTTAAGAGATTTGAATATGATTGAAGGCATGTTAAATCTTGGTATTGATCGAGTGATTCTTGGCTCAATTGCCATTGCAGACCCAAACATTGTAAAAGAAGCATGTGCTGCATTTCCCGACCAAGTGTGTGTGGGTATTGATGCCAAAGCGGGTATGGTGGCAGTGCATGGTTGGGATGATGTCACTGATGTAAAAGCTGTAGATTTAGCCAAGCAATTTGAAGATGATGGTGTGGCAGCCATTATTTATACGGATATTGCTAGAGATGGTATGCTCTCTGGTCCCAATATTGAAGAGACAGCTAACCTTGCCAAAGCGATTTCAATTCCTGTGATTGTATCAGGTGGTGTGGCGAAGATGGATGATGTGTTAAACTGTGCCAAACATGTAGATGATGGTATTTGTGG
>JALUWH010000214.1 GCA_027019685.1 Ghiorsea sp.
CTTCACCAAGCCCATCCAGATAAATATCCATACCTGTACGCCCTGCAAAGCTCATTTCAGCTAATGTGGTTAACAAACCACCGTCCGAGCGGTCATGGTAAGCCAATAATAAATTATTTTGATTGAGGTTTTGGATGGCCTCAAAGAAGTTGGCAAACATGCTCGCATCATCAAGGTCGGGTGTTGTGTTACCCGTTGCTTGATAAACTTGTGCTAAACAAGAGCCGCCTAAGCGATTCTTGCCTTGCCCCAAATCAATCAGTATCAGGTCGGTTTCACCCATGTCTGTGCGCAGTTGCGGTGTGAGTGTTTTGCGTATATCGGTTACGGGCGCAAAAGCAGATACAACCAATGAAAGTGGGGAGACTACTTCTTTTTTCTTTTCACCTTCAAACCATGTGGACTTCATGGATAAAGAGTCTTTACCTACAGGAATAGAAATGCCTAATGCAGGGCATAATTCCATACCCACAGCTTGCACTGTATCATACAATGCAGCATCTTCGCCCTCATGACCACAAGCTGCCATCCAGTTGGCAGATAATTTAATATCACCCAATTTGGCGATAGAAGCTGCGGCAATATTGGTTAAAGCTTCGCCAACTGCCATGCGCCCTGAGGCTGGTGCATTGAGCACCGCAATTGGTGTTCGCTCGCCCATCGCCATGGCTTCGCCTGTATAGTTGGTGAAATCAGAAGCGGTGACTGCCACATCCGACACGGGCACTTGCCAAGGGCCAACCATTTGGTCGCGAGCCACCAAACCTGTAACCGTTCTATCGCCGATGGTGATAAGAAACTCTTTGCTGGCAACCGAAGGTAGGCGAAGTACACGCAACGTTGCTTCTTTAATATCTATATCATGCGGTAATGGTGTGGACTTGGGTTGTGTATGTCGTACGTCACGCAGCATTTTGGGTGCTTTACCCAATAATACATCCAAAGGTAAATCTACAGGTGCATCGCCCAATAGCGAATCATCAACATGCAAATGCCCATCATCCGTAGCTTCACCAAGCACTGCAAATAGACAGCGTTCACGTTCACACATAGCAGTGAATACGGGTAAAGATTCAGGTGAAATCGCCAAGACATAACGCTCTTGGGCTTCATTGCACCACACTTGCATAGGGCTCATGCTGGTTTCCATATTATGCACATTACGCAAGTCAAATTTTCCACCACGCCCTGCATCATGGATGAGTTCAGGCACAGCATTGGATAATCCGCCAGCACCAATATCATGAATAAATAGAATAGGGTTGTTATCACCCAACTGCCAGCAGCGGTCGAGCACTTCTTGGCAACGGCGTTCCATTTCAGGGTTGCCTCGTTGTACTGAATCAAAATCAAGATTTTCTGCATTGGCACCCGTATCCATGCTGGATGCTGCACCACCACCTAGACCAATCAACATGGCTGGACCACCCAGTTGGATAATCAAAGAACCTGCAGGCACGTCGTCTTTAAATACATGTCTTGCATCAATATTACCCACGCCACCCGCTAGCATGATGGGTTTATGGTAACCTTTAAGTTCGCCTGCAACGTCTTGCTCATAGGTTCTAAAATAGCCATTGATGTTTGGGCGACCGAATTCGTTATTGAATGCAGCAGCACCGATAGGTCCATCCAACATGATGTCCAAAGCAGAAGATACACGCTCGGGTTTGCCATGATGGGTTTCCCAAGGCTGTTCAAATCCTGGGATTTGTAGGTTGGATACTGTAAAGCCACATAAACCTGCTTTAGGTTTAGAGCCAATACCTGTTGCGCCCTCATCACGGATTTCACCACCAGAGCCAGTGGCAGCACCAGCAAAGGGAGAGATGGCTGTTGGGTGGTTGTGGGTTTCCACTTTCATTAGAATATGTACATCATCATCATGCGCTTGGTAAACTTTATCGCTATCAGGGTAGAAACGTTTGGACTTGCCACCTTCAATCACCGATGAGTTATCAGCATAGGCGATAATTGTACCTTGTGGTGAAGTGTTGTGGGTATGGCGAATCATGCCAAACAGGGAAATATCTTTATCTTCGCCATCAATTTTCCAATCAGCATTAAAGATTTTATGGCGGCAATGTTCGGAATTGGCTTGGGCAAACATCATCAATTCAGCATCGGTAGGGTTACGTTTGAGGGCTAAAAAGTTTTCAAGCAAGTAATCAATTTCATCTTCTGCCAATGCTAAACCTAATGTTGTGTTGGCTTCTTCTAGTGCGCTGCGACCATGGTTTAATATATCAATACGGGTTAATGGTTGGGGTGCTTGATGTTGAAACAATAGGTGTAAGTCGTTGGTGGTACGCAACACCGACTCAGTCATACGGTCATGAATCAAGGGTATAATTGTTTCTGCTTCACCATCAACATCATAAGCAATACCACGTTCAATACGAATTAAAGCATCCAAGCCACAGATATTTGCAATATCTGTTGCCTTGCTAGACCAAGGTGACTGTGTGCCAATGCGAGGTGTTACAAGATACATGGTATCGCTGCTAAAAGGCTGTGTTTTGCAACCTAGCAACTTGTTTAGCGTATCTATATGTTGCTCTGACCACTGTGCAGCGGCCTCTACCACATAGATATAGTGGGCGGATAATTGTGTTACACCAAGAGATGTACAGAGTTTATTAGCGCGAAATGCAGATAGTGCATTTTGACCTTTGAAGATGATAAGTGAGTTAGGTTTGGATTCAGACATGGCGACAGTCTAATCGCTAAACCATAAATTTCGACATTCATGTTTTATTGAATATGATGATATAAGATAAGCCACGTTATTTTATAGGGTGGATGGAACAGTTTAACAATATATTTTACCGCAGAGGACGCAGAGTTACACAGAGTAAAGTAAGTGGAATTTGAGGCTCATGTTTGTATCTTCACAGGTAACTGTTCCTTGTTTGCTCGTTGCTATCATTTGAATGAAGGGTTGGGGTTATTCTATGTTCCTCTGCGTAACTCTGCGTCCTCTGCGGTGAAATATGATAAGTACATTTCATGTGGCGTGATGATGAAAAAACAAAGTGTGTCAAAAATACACATGTTTAATGAGGGTGGATTGACGCAGTACACATTTAAGGTGATGTTTCGCATCGTTGCAATGGGAGAACCAATCAACCCTCTGGCTTTTGCTAAAGGTCTTATTGGAAGGAAATTGCAAACAAAAAACACTGATTCACTCTCGGGTGAGTCAAATAAAAAAAACAATAGGATGTTAAAACATGAAGAAAATTATTCTTTCTGCTGCTTCTCTAGCTGTTGCTGCTGTTGCTTCTGTATCAGTTGCTCCAACAACTTCTGAAGCAATTCCGGCGTTCGCACGTCAAACTGGTTCTGCTTGCTTGTCATGTCATTTCCAATCATTCCCAACTTTGGCGGCGTATGGTCGTGCATTTAAGATGGGCGGTATGACTGATGTTGGAGACCAAGCTTTGGTTGAAGATGAAGGTCTATCAATTCCAGCTATGGTTAACTGGACTGCAATGGTTCGTCCAAATTTCACATCTACAGATACTGGTACAAAAGTTAATGAATTTCAATTTGCTGACCAAGTATTTATGATTGGTGGTCGTGCTGGTGAACATACTGGTGTTTTCTTAGAAGTCGGTGGTGGTGCTTATGCTAATGCACAAATGATTAACTCATTTGATATGGGCGACATGAAAGCTGGTGTAACTATTTCTTCGACAGGTTTTGGTGAAGATGCTGGTATGCAAGTGATGTCTGTTTGGGGTCAACATGGTGGTTTACTTGGTGGTAAATCATTGACAATCAATGGTGCAATGGCTGGTTCAAACTCTGTAAACAATGGCGTTGCTTTTTGGGCTGGTTCTGATTCATGGGTAGCTCAACTTGGTTTCGTAAATAGTGTTGAAAGTGTTGAAGCTGGTGTGCAACCAAACTTCCGTTTCTCTCCAGTTCTTCGTGGTAACTACTTCTTAGAAGCTGGTGATTGGGAAATTGGTCTTGGTGCGATTGCTGTAACTGGTTCTGTTAAAACACAAGACCAAAAACGTACTGGTATTGATGCGCAAGCATTGGGTGAAGTAGGTGATATGCAAATCGGTGTATTTGCTGATTGGGCAACTGCTCCAGCTGGCACGGCAACTGCTACAAACGCATACAATGCTAGCTTGACTGATTCACGTACTGGTTACTCTTTGCGTGCAACTGTTAAACCTACTCATAACTTGATTTTCTTGGCAGGTTTGGGTCAGGATAAAACTGGCACAGCTAAACTTGATAAAACGCTTGTTGGTGTTGAATATGAAATGTACCAAAATGGTGTGATTAACCTCACATATGGTTCTGATAAAGATTCAACTACTAATGTTACTACTAAAACAACTGGTTTAGAATTCGAACTACTTATCTAAGTAGTTTAAAGCCTAAAGTTGTTATAACTTGAGAAAGGGAGCCTTAGGGCTCCCTTTTTTTGTTATTTTAACTGGTTATAGGTGCATTGCGAAGCAAGAGAGTATCCCCTAGGGGAAGTAGCGGAGTGGAGAAATATTATGGGATGCCTCCACGTGGGTCGGCATGACAGATGCTTTGACTGTTAAGGGGTCATTTATTGTAGAGCCCTTTTTGATAATTTCAAAGGTACTTCCCTGTGTACTCTGGGCTCTCTGTAGTGAAAAAAGGCAGCAAGGGTCGCATATATGGTGGCTCGTTATTCTGTTATAAAGTTTGCTGCTGAAGAAAAGCGATGGCTTGTTGTTCTAAGTGCCCTAAACATCCATTATTATCAAATATATAATCTGCATGTTTTATACGTTCTTCATCACTACATTGTTGTTGTACAATTTGGTCGAAACGTTGTTTACTTTGATTTCCACGTTGTTTGACACGTTGCCAACGCAAAGCTTCATCACACAATACCACCAGTAAAGCATCCATGCGTGATACACCACCTGATTCAATCAATACAGAAGCTTCAATGATAGCCATTGCTGCATTTTGTTGATTACGCCAACCTGATTCATAAGCTTGAATACGTGGATGCATGATTTTATTTAATATTTGTGTGTTTTGGCTTGAAGCAAAAGCAACTTGCGCTAGACGTTTTCTATCAATGTGTTGTTGATTGAGGATACGTTCGCCAAAAGCCCGAATAAGCTCATGTTGTGCTTCCTTATCCTCATTGATGATGATATGTCCTACTTGGTCTAAATCGAGCACAGAGATGCCATGCTGCTTAAAGATGTTGGCAAGTGTGGATTTACCACTGCCAATACCACCTGTTAAACCAAAGAACTTGGTGCTCATACTTACATCATACCAAGGTATGCTTGATACCAATGAAGAATGGGTGCTGACCAAAAAAACCAGATGACACCTGCAGCGGCAAGGTAGGGTCCATAAGGAATTTCAGCATGCATACCTTTTTTACTCAACATAAGCGCGATAGAACCAATGATTGCACCAGTCAGCGATGATAAAAGAATAATAAAAGGTAATGCTTGCCAGCCCATAAAAGCACCTAACATAGCAAGCAATTTGAAGTCACCTTGCCCCATGCCTTCACGTCCTGTGGCTTTAAGAAATAGCCATGCAACCAACCAAAAAATAGCATAACCAGCCAAAGTACCAATGATAGCATCTTGTATATAACCTGCCTGCCAAGCAAATAATAAACCCAAAGCAATACCTGGAAAGGTTAAAGCATTAGGTAATAAAAAGGTTTCCAAATCAATTAAAGTTAAAATCCATAATAAACTGACCAATACAATGGCTTGTGCAAAGTACCAACTGTTAAAGGGAATGTACCAAGCGATAAGTCCCCATAAAATTCCCATGCTAAGTTCTAAAAAAGGGTAACGCCATGCAATAGGATGAGAACAATGCCTACACTTTCTGCCCAAATACAGCCATGAGAGCAGGGGGATATTGTCATACCATACGATAGCCGTATGACAGTTTGGGCATTGGCTACCTGGGCTGACAATGGATTCGCCGCGTGGGATTCGATGTACACAAACATTGGCAAAACTGCCAAATAACAAGCCGAGTATGGCAAAAGAAAGGGTTGAGAAGAGGTGTATATCCATTATTTTTCCTCTTTTAATCCTAATTTCTGCATACGATAACGCATGGAACGAAAGCTGATGCCCAAACGTTTGGCAGCTTGGGTTGCGTTGTTTTTGGTTTGGGATAGTGCTTCTTCAACCAAAGATTTTTCAATATGTTCAAGTTGCTCATCTAAAGATATACCTTGTTCTTGCAAATGATTTAGGTCAATGGATGGTATGGGACTGGGGTTTTGTAGCTCATCAATAAGCTGTATATCTAAAGCATCACCGTCAGATAACGCCAATAGGCGTTGCAGGGTATTTTCTAGTTCGCGTACGTTGCCAGCAAGGGGTAAGTTGCTCAATTTTTGCATACAGGCATCTGAGATGGATATATTGCTGCCTCCGTGACGTTGCATTAAAGCGTGTACAAGGGCAGGAATGTCTTCTCTGCGTTGACGTAAACTAGGCATGTGTACAGGAATAACATTCAGCCGATAAAATAAATCTTCACGGAAATTACCTGCTTGAACTTCAGCTTCAAGGTTGCGATTGGTAGCAGCAACAATACGTACATCCACTTGGGTTTCGTGTTCACTGCCTACACGGCGCACGCGCATATCCTGTAAAACACGAAGTAACTTTACTTGGATAAGTAAAGGCATTTCACCAATCTCATCAAGGAAAAGCGTTCCACCATTAGCACTTTCAATTAACCCTATTTTATCCGAATCAGCGCCAGTAAATGCACCTTTAACATAACCAAAAAGTTCCGATTCAAATAGGTTTTCAGGAATTGCACCACAATGTACGGGTACAAACGGCCCTTGCTTGCGTGGTGATTGCTCATGAACAAGGCGGGCAGCCAACTCTTTACCTGTGCCAGATTCTCCAGTGATAAGCACTGTGAAATCACGTTTTGCTGCGCGCTGTATACGGTCTCGTACACGTTGAATCACATGGGAATCACCAAGCAAAGAGCCTTTTGTTTCAAGTGATGGTAAGCTTTCTTCTATACTATGTTGGCTTGGTGAGACTTCTTTAGCCGCTAAGGCTCGTTCAATAATATCACCCAGTTCTGTTCGTGATACGGGCTTGGTGATGTAGTCGAATGCACCATTACGCATAGCTTCAACAGCAGTTTCAGCACTGGCATAGGCGGTAAGTAATAAAACAATGGCATCAGGTTGCATGGCTTTGGTTTGTCGTACCACATCCAAACCTTTGTCTTCGCCATCCATGCGTAAGTCAGTGATGACAACATCAAAAGTTTGCTGTTCTAACGTTTGTTTTGCTTCGTCAGGTGTGGCAATGCTAGTGACATCATGACCAAATGAGCTTAAGGAGAGTGCCAATACTTCGCGTACATTTGCTTCATCATCAAGGAGTAATATATTCGCCATGTTATTTCTTATCTTCTCCTTGTTGCGGACTTTGAGGTTGAGATGTTATCACAAAGCAGCAGCCATCGTGAACAGCTTCATCTAAGGAGATGTTCCAGTGATTTACTTGGCAAACTTGCCATACAGTTGCCAGACCTAAACCAGTACCTTGTTTTCGATTGGTTTGAAAGGGTTCAAAAAGTTTTTTACGCATGGTGCCGTGAATACCTTTGCCATGATCACGTACACTGAATGTCCAAGTTTTTTTGTGTTGTTGAAATGTGACTTCGATAGATGCTGACTCAGGGCTAGCATGTACTGCGTTACGAATAAGGTTGTCGGTGATAAGACGAAAATGGTCGGGGTCAATGTTTATACGGACATCAGGGCAGTTGATTTGGATTTGGTATTGATTGTTTAAATCAATATGTGCAACCGAGGTTTGTAGAAGTTCTAAAATAGATACATGCTGAATATGAGGTTGTAGGGGGCTTGCATAGTTCAGCATATCTGAAACTAAACGGTTTAAGCGAGATATTTCATCCGTTACAATACGCTCTAGGTTATTGTTGGGCTGTTGCAAGCCCATAAGTTCTACGGCTTGTGCAATGCTTTGCATGGGATTACGAATTTCATGGGCAAGCATGGATGCCATTTGCCCTAAAGATGCGAGTTTATCTTGTTCTGCAAGTTTTTGTTCTAGGTCTCGAGTTTCTGTTATGTTGACGATTGTCATTAGCCACATATTTTGCTTACCACGGATATGTACGAGGTTGAACAAAAGATGCACATCACCGACTTGGTGCTCTGACTTAAAGCTTTGACAGTCATTTTCCATGATATGGTATAACATATCTGAGGATGTATGAAGGATGGTATGTAAAGCTTTTCCTCTGCAATTAGGTTGTAGATTTAATAAGGTTTGAGCAGCTGGATTAAAATCATGGATGAAGAGCCTATCATCCAAAATAACCATGCCTTCTTGCATGGTATATAAGATTTGTTTGTTTAAGGCTTGTAGTTCTTTGTGTGCTTTGTTTGCACTATGCTCTGCTTGTTGTAAATTTGAATGACGACGAGCAATCAGCGCCATAATACCACCTGTTAGGAAAAACAGAGAAGTTTGTAGGAGAATTTTTAGGGTGTGTTCATCGGTTATGGCTACATGGTACGATGCGGCATAAATGTAAATGGCAATAAGGTAAGTAATGGCAGCCAACACAGCAGTAGCAAGCACAAGTAAAATACGTGCTTGGGCTCCAGCAATGATAATAACGACACCTAAAAGGAAGACCAAAGGACTGTCAATACCACCACTGATGAATATTAAGACACCGATAAGTATTAAATCAGAACATAATTGAAAAAGAAGATTCCAAACAACAGGTTTCAGTTGTTGTAGCAATATCCATTGGGCAACCAAAAGCAACAGCCATAATAAAAAAACTGTTGGCAGTGTGACTTGTAGACTGGTTTGTGTATCTTTTGTAAACCAAGCAAAAGTGACAAGAAGAATAAATAAGCCAATATTTCGGGCTATAAATA
>JALUWH010000215.1 GCA_027019685.1 Ghiorsea sp.
CATGGAACATGGGAGCAGTAGGGTACGATGTATATCGCGGTCCTGCTTTATCATGTTTCTTGATAAGTTCTAGATTAAATAGCTCCGAGCCCGTTACTTCCGCCATTGTTTATTCAGCATGCTTGCTTTGAATAAATGCAACAACCGCCTGAATCTCATCCGCCGACAACTTATGCCCAAATTTCGGCATACGTTTTCTACCATTGGTCACAGTTTCAATCAGCATGTTTGTATCCATATTCATACTTGCCACCGCAGGTCCAACTTTCTTTTTATTGATGGCATGACACATTTTACATTTTTTCTTAAAGATTTTTGCCCCATCTGGCATATCCGAGGCCATACCAACCTGAGATGATAGAGCTACCCCTGCAACAAGTGCTAAAGCTTTAAATATATTACTCATTTTTCTCTCCTTTCCTTTCACTTTTTAAGAACCACATTTGATAACCTGACAATAAAATTTGCACCCAAAGGGATATTCCCATCAGACCGCCTGCAAAAACAACAACATAAGCAAATCCTGGTACAACCTTGGTGATATACCATGCCATAATATCAAGCATAATAGCAACAAATGGAATCACAACAATCACACGTTTCCACAATACTGGTATTTCACAAAGGAGGAAAATTCGCCCAACCAAAAATAAAATAAAACCAATGCCAAACAAATGAATATGCGACACCCGAACCAAGGTTTGAATAGACGCTCCCGTATCCACTGTGGTTAAAGCTTTAACGCTATCATAAGTCTCCAGCGAAGGCACAGGCATGCCACTTTCTTGTGAATGACACATGATACAGTTTCTATCTAATATGGGCTTTACTTTGGCTTTATAGCCCTCTTCAGAGCTACCATTCTCAATCCAGTCCAACACATCTTGTTTGGCTCTTTCTGAAGGGAAATTTCCTGCCATAGGCCCTACAATCGCTGCACCTAAACGGGTTTGTTCATGTTTGCCATAATAAGCAATCATAACATCCTGAACGGAAAGCCCAGGCTTCCCATCACGCCCTTGATGTGTGTAATACGTCTGCAAAATTGCAAAAAAGTAAGCTAAACCTATCATCAGCAAAAACATGGAATCAAGAATTTTTTCACTCGTAGAAGCATCAGAAAAACGGCGATATTGACGCACAGCAACCCCTTTTTGCACAGTAACAACAATTACAATAGGGGCATATTGCGCTTATTTATTTACGTTTGCAAGCCTCTGTTCCTCAAGCCAAATAAGTGCTGATGCTTTGTCTTTAAAGTCTCCCCGCATTTGTGCTTGATATGCAACATCAAGCAACTTACCCATGTACACAGATGGCTCAAAACCCTGCAACAATAGTAATTTCCCTGTGACTATAGGTGCTGCAGTTGAACGGGCAACTTGCAACAACTCGGCACGTTTAAGCCATGCCAGCGCAGGTCTTTCTGGAGGAGCTGGGTGCCGACCACAAGCATCAGCCTCGGTTAACACTTCCCATAAACAAATATGCATAGGC
>JALUWH010000216.1 GCA_027019685.1 Ghiorsea sp.
TATATGGGCAACAAGCACTGCAAGGGATTCGTCTTGCCATGAGTAAACCTGAATTTGAAAACAATGTTATTTTACGCATCCAAGATACAGCGGGCGAATCAGATAAAGTGATTAGTGCATACTACCACCTCTTAGCCCAAGGCGCACAATGGATTATAGGGCCATTACTTAGCCAAAATACTCGTACCATCACCCCATACTTGGTCAACAATATCCCCGTGATTTCTTTATCCAGCCAAGTCGAGCTCGCCAGTGAATCAGATGCCCTGTTTATACATAGCTTAGCCAAAACAGTGCAAGCAGACTTTATGGCACATTATGCATTGCAACAAGGCAAACAACGTATGGTCGTTATTTATGACGATAACAACAGCAGCACTGAAGAAGCCGCTGCATTTGCACAAACTTTTATGGATGATGGTGGTGAAGTTGTTGATATGCTTGCATTGGAAGAAGGTGTGCATGATTACAGACCTGCTTTTGTTGCCATGCGCGAACGCACTGATGATGAAGAACTTTTAGCAAGCTTAGAAGAAGACCTTTATTTATTTAGCCCAACACTGGAAGTCGATATCAAAATGCCCCTGAATATGGATGCGATTTATATCGCTGCTTCAGGCAAAAAAATAGCCGTACTTGCAGGGCAAATGGCATATTCCGATATTACACGCATTCAACTTTATGGTAGCCACCGTTGGGATGATGGGCATTTACTTGATGATAAGGGTCGTTATCTAAGTGGTGCCGAATTTTCAACGCCCTTTACCAGCCTACCACAACCCAATCAGGCTATCTTGGATGTACAAAACCAATATCGAAGTATTTGGGCAGATAACCAACATATCTCACCGCTATTTTCTTTGGCTTATGACACTGCAATGAGTATTGCTGTTTTAGGCACACGCCTAGGGTTAAAAGGTGAAGAGGCTATTCATGAGTTAAGTGTCACCAGTGAGTTTCCTGCAATCAGTGGTAGTTATCATTACAATGCCAATGGTGTAAGCCAAAAATCATTTGCTATTCAGCGCGTTTACAAAGGAAAACTTAAAACCATTCAAGCTACAAAGTAGGCAACTATTCTTTTAAAGCTGCCGTTATCTCGAACTTAACTTCCTCTGGGTTTCCCCTAAATGCATCTTGGGTTTGGTTTCTAAACCAAGTGCCTTGCCGCTTTGCATAACGTCTTGTGGCTGTAATACCTTTTTCGATCGCCCCATCCAAGCTTTCATCACCTTGCAAGTGGTCTAGCAACTGCCTGTATCCCACTGCACGCATGACAGGGTGGGTATCAGGCAAATCAAGTGATTGTAGCCACTTGGTTTCTTCCAACCATCCCATATCCATCATTTGCATAAACCGCTGGGCAATACGTGCCCTTAGTTCTTCGCGTGGACGCTCCAAAACAAACACAGGACAATGAATTTTATCTTTAGCCTGCTGTTCAGACTCAGCCTGTTTAGCATGCCACACCGATAAAGGGATACCCGTACTT
>JALUWH010000217.1 GCA_027019685.1 Ghiorsea sp.
GGTTAAAGGAACTGGATATGAGTATTAAATTTCATTCACTTCTGCTGGATAGACAATATACAGAACAAGGAACAATGCACTTATTGATGCGTGCTGACGATACAGATTCAATGATTACTCCAATAGTTAAACAGAGAACATTAATACTGAAAAAGTGGTATGAGTTATGGTAAGTTTGTGTGAGGGTATAGGTTACGATGATGTTTCACTTTTTTCGGTAGTGAAAGTTTGTAAACTGTGAACAGGTTTTAGGTTAGATAAAGGTAGCCCTCGGGTGACTTATGGGGGTCGTACCAAGCTAAGTGATTGATATATAGTCTTTTATGTGTGAAATAGGGGCTATTTTTGGGCTTAGAAGCGCCTTTTTGGGGGTGGGAAAGTTGTTTTAAGCGTGTTTCAGAGTCAAGTTTTGTTTCGCACATGTATCAAGTAGAGCACAAGGGTGAACTTATTTTCTGAATCAAGAGGCGATTGGCTCTGTCTTGATTAATAGTGATAACGGCAGGAAATAATCGTCAGTTGTTGATTATCAATGGCATAGACCAGTCGATTGCTTTCATCAATTCTTCGAGAATGAAAGCCTGCAAGGTTTTCTCTTAAAGCTTCAGGTTTACCTATACCCTCAAAAGGGCTGCGCATGGTTTCTTGAATAAGTTTGTTGATGCGTTTTAAAGTTTTTTTATCTTGAGTTTGCCACCATACATAATCTTTCCATGCTTCTTTTGTCCAAGCTAGGGTGTTAAGCATCCTTTAAATCGTGGGTTTCTGTTTTGCCTTGTTGGTATTGGGTAATGGATTTTTCCAAGTGCGCAAGATTGGCAGGGGATTGAAGCAGATGAACGGTTTCCATCAAGCTATTGAATGAATCTAAGGACATGACCACAGCATCGCTAGCATCTCTGCGGTTAATCACTGTGTAGTCGGCATTATCAACAGCGTTATCCAACACATTTTTTAGATTGTTTCGTGCTTCTGTAAAATTAACCACCTGCATAATTACACCTCAATATGTACGCTTTATTGCACAAGTATAGCACGGGTTGCTAAGTTGTACAATAAATAAGACATGTGGATGGGATGATTACAAGTTTTGGAGTAGATAAAAAAATAGCCCTCGGGTGGAGGGCTTTGTCTTTAATATCTATCGAATCAATGGTAAGCCTTAAGCTAAGGCAGTATCCTGCTTGATGGCTTGTCTTAGGCGTTTGTTCATGGCTCTTTTGAGCCGTCTTTTTTCATGGGTATGGAAGCTGTGAGCTTGTTTAAATTTTGTTGTAACCAAAGTTCTTTCTTTAGCGCTAAGGCGTTGATGTCTTCCAAGCATGGGCTTCTCCTTTATTCAAGTTGTGCTTATCAAGCACATACACTTTATAGCGTATTTGAAGCATTTTGGCAAGTCCTCATCCAAGTTTATTGCCTATAGTTGCGCAAATGATAAAATGATTTGTTGCGCAATTGATGGTATTGTATTA
>JALUWH010000218.1 GCA_027019685.1 Ghiorsea sp.
CTCTGGAAGAATTTGCACCCGATAATAGGTTCACTCAAGCTATTGAAGTGAACATCAATAATCTTGCCGCTATTCCTTCTATCTTATACGGCTTGTTGGGGCTGGCTATTTTCATCAATGTGATGGGTGTACCACGTTCCTCAGCTTTAGCTGGTGGTTTGACCCTTGCTTTGATGACGTTGCCCGTCATTATCATAAGCACCCGTGCGGCACTACGCTCTGTGCCACAAAGCATACGTGATGCGGCTTTTGGTTTGGGTGCATCTAGCCTTCAAGTGGTCATACACCACGTTTTACCCTTAGCTTTTCCGGGTATTCTAACAGGTTCAATTATTGGATTAGCACAAGCTATGGGTGAAACTGCACCTTTGTTGATTGTTGGCATGATGGCGTATATACCCGATGCACCGGGAAGTATACTTGATGCAGCAACAGTGTTACCTGCACAAGTTTATACATGGTCATCTGAATCTATTCGCGCATTCGAAGAGCGCACAGCAGCAGGTATTTTGGTGCTTTTAACCGTATTATTAAGTTTAAATGCGTTAGCAGTATATTTACGCAAAAAGTTTGAAGTGAGGTGGTAAGCCCCTATGAGTAAACCTAAAATTAGTGTGTCCGACCTAAAGCTTTGGTATGGCAACCATGAGACTTTGCATGGTATAGATGTTGATTTTGAAGCTAAAAAGGTGACAGCCCTTATTGGACCATCAGGGTGTGGCAAATCAACCCTACTAAGATGCCTTAACCGCATGAACGATAGGATTGTGGATTGCCGTATTGAAGGTAGTGTACTTTTGGATGGTAAAGATATTAATGCCCCAGATGTTGATGTGGTTCAACTGCGTACCCATGTTGGCATGGTATTCCAAAAACCTAATCCTTTCCCCAAAAGCATCTATGAAAACATTATTTATGCGCCACAAATTCACGGTATGGTGGATAAACAAGGCATGGATGAGCTTGTAGAAACAGCATTACGTAAAGCCAGCATTTGGGATGAAGTCAAAGATAAACTGCATGAACCAGGTACTGCCCTTTCAGGTGGTCAACAACAGCGTCTTTGTATTGCTCGCACAATCGCTGTTAAACCTGATGTTATTTTAATGGATGAGCCATGCTCTGCACTTGACCCTATCGCTACAGCAAAAATTGAAGAGCTCATTGATGAGCTTAAACAAGACTTTACCATTATTATGGTGACGCATAATATGCAACAAGCTGCTCGAGTATCTGATAACACAGCATTCTTTTATATGGGTAATTTGATTGAATTTGGTGAAACATCAACATTATTTAGCCAGCCCCAACAGCAACAAACTGAAGACTATATTACTGGTCGATTTGGTTAGGAGATAAATATGCCACATACACTTAGTCGATTTGATAATGAACTCAATGAGTTACACCAACTTATCAATACCATGTTTAAAATCACACGGAAAAATATTAAACAAAGTCTAGCT
>JALUWH010000219.1 GCA_027019685.1 Ghiorsea sp.
TGTCGTCACTGGTAAACATGTGCAAAACTTCCGTGCTGTTTTTGATGATATGCAACATCAAGGTGCAGCTATTATTGTTCAAGATAAAGAAGAACTTGGTGCTGCCATCTCTCGCTTGTTAGAAAACCCAGATGAGCTCAAGCAACTGCATGCCCAAGCAGCTTTATTTATGCAAAACCAGAATCAAGTATTGGATGATATGTGGCATGAAATCTTGCCTTATCTCACCCCTCACGATTAAGCATTTGTCCAGCATTGCTCGGCATAACATCAACCACATGACCTTCTAAAGATGCAGGCAAACCACGTCTTTCTGCCAACCAAAGCTGTAATGCCTGACCTACCTCTTGTTTAAATACAGGATTGGCAAGGTGAACATTGAGCTTCCATTTGTCTTTTTTCGCATCCAATGAAAAAGCCAAACCACCCATATGAGTCAAATCTAAACGCCCGCTTAGCTTAAAAGACCCATCACCCTCTGTTTCTTCTTTGAGTAAGCCTTGTGTATGCCCATCATCTTTATCCAATAAGGTTGCCAACTGCCCATCTGCTTCAAGGGTAAAAGGAAACTGTTCGATATGAAGTTTCGACCATGAAGACTGCTCTTTATGCATAGCTTTTGACTTAGCTTCTTGCCCTTGCTCTGAGGTTTCACCTTTACGCTGCAACATCTCTGCGATGAGGTTTTCAGCTTGTGTTTGGGTAAGTAAACGGAATTGACCAGGCATAGCCTTTTGCAACAATTGCAGCCAAATATGACCAGCAGGCGTATTCGGTGGCACTTCTACACGGACACGGTAATTGCCCAATACCAACATCATACCCGCACCTTCCGTGGGCTGCATCAACTTGCCCGACAAAATACTACCATTCGGCCATGGTAATACCTGCCCACCTTCTGCACGTTGTAATTGCATCAATGAAGGCAAATGCACATTCATTAAGCTTACCATATTATTTTTTCGGTTTTTGTAACAACAAAATTAAACGCACCTGTGCAACAGGAACTTTTAACTGATCTGCAATCGCTTGTTCACCCAAACCTTCGCGGCTTAAGCGCATAATTTTGGCTGTATCCATCGTTTTATCTTTTGGTTTTTGAGCCGCAGTAGTCATCGTTCTTTCTTCATTAGGCTGCACAACTTCCTTTGCAGTAGGAGAATGTCGCACCTGCACCTTATCTTGCTTAGCTTGGCGTTGCTGCAATATTTCAGCAGTACTTTTCATGGAAGCTTTCTCGGTTGATTCCTTCATATCCAAACTATGCATGACTTGGTCGAGCAACTGTGTTGCAGCCTTTAAATCTTCAGAAGCATCTTTAAGCATACGTTCAACTTTTTTACGTTGCGCTGATTGCTGAAACCACATCACCCACAACCCTGTAATCGCCATCACCATCAAAGCATCTAAAGCAAGGTTAAATACATCACTTCCCATTACACCCCCCCTTCGGCAGTAAG
>JALUWH010000220.1 GCA_027019685.1 Ghiorsea sp.
CCATACAAGATGTTTGTGATGATAAAAATTATATAGATACATTAAAGGCAGTCGAAAAAACTTTGATGCAGCACTAGGGTGCGCGCATGACACTTCAAAACAAACACATTTACCTTGATTATAATGCGACATGTCCGCAGTTGCCCCAAGTAACAGCCGCCATGCAGGATGTTGTGGAAACAGCGTTTGGCAACCCATCCAGCCTACACTGGGCAGGGCGTAATGCACGACGTAAGTTGGATGATGCACGAGATACGATTGCGAACTATTTTGGGGTAGATGCGGGTAGTGTTGTTTTTACGTCAGGTGGTACAGAGTCTAATAATATGGTGATTCAGGGTATGATTGCAGGCTCAGTGTCTGGGCATATTGTATTATCTGCCATTGAACATCCTGCCGTGTTGCAAGCTGTTGAGCAGTGGTGCAAACGTTATCCTGATTGGTCGTTTACCTTGGTAAAACCTGATAAAGGTGGACGCATTGATACCGAAGTTTTTATGGCGGCATGTCAGGATGATACAAAGCTGGCGTGTTTGATGTGGGTGAACAATGAAACGGGTGTGACTCAGCCCGTGTTTGAAGTGAGTAAAGCGTGCCGTGAGCGAGGCATTTCGTTTTTTGTTGATGCAGTACAAGCTTTGGGTAAATTTGAAATCAATCTACAACAATTGGATGCTGACTTTGTTAGTTTTTCAGCACATAAAATTGGTGGCCCTCGTGGTGTGGGGGCGTTGGTGATGCGCCGAGGTGTGTCGCTAGAATCCTTGATGATAGGGGGTGGACAAGAGCGGGGCCGCCGTTCAGGAACTGAAAATGTTGTTGGAGTTTATGGCTTTGCAACAGCACTTGGCTTGCAGGACTATACACCGATTCAAAGTTTGCGTGATATGTTTGAAAGCAAGTTGCTTGCGGCGTTACCCGATGTTTGTATTTTTGGGCAAGTGCATCTGCGTACGGCAAATACCAGTATGTTTTGTGTGCCAGGGCTTGAGGGTGAAACATTGCTTATGCAAATGGACTTGATGGGTTTTGCTGTGGCATCAGGTTCTGCTTGTTCATCAGGTAAACGTGAGCCATCACATGTATTGCTAGCCATGGGTTTGCCCGAACAGCAGGCGAGAAGTAGTCTGCGTGTGAGTTTTGGTTTGGAGCATGATGAAGCAACTGTGGATGCTTTAATCACAGCTTTGTGTAAAATAAAAGCAAGATTACGTCGAATGAGTGGGTGTTGATATATGCCCTTTTAAGTGCGTAATAAGCTGTTTTTACAGCGAAAACTTGAAGAAAAGGGGATGAGCAGCTACGTTAAGCTTTGCAATAGCGTGATTTTACACTGCTAGGAGGGCTTCTTGCTTCAGGCCATTACGAAATTTATTGAGCAATATGCGAAGTGGCTGGGTATGCCGCTGGTTGTGCTGATGTCATGCATTGCTCTTTCTCTGATTATCATTAAACCAAGTGCCTTAGAACAATTTGAAATGAAATCTTTGGATTTTCGTTTTCAAGCTAGGGGGCCTATACCTGCTGACCCTAGAGTTGCTATTATTGCGGTGGATGACAATTCACTTGCCGAAGTGGGTCGTTGGCCGTGGTCGCGTGATATTATTGCGCAAATGGTTGATAAAGCTATAGGAAAGTATGGCGTAAAAGCATTAGGTTTTGATATTGTGTTCTCAGAAGAACAGGTGAATAAGGTAGATGAAGCCATACGAGTTTTACGTACGGCAGTAGCAGATGATCCTTATACCTTGAATAATTTAGCATGGTTAAAGCAGCATCGTCAGTGGGGTGATGTGGATGCTGAACTTGAAGCTGTGATTAAGAAATATAAAGATAAGTTGGTGCCAGGTTATTTTTTCTATCCGCAAGGTGCAGATGTGCCCGAGTTGGTCTTAAAACAAATGCCTGCCGAAGTTGAGTTAATGCAGTCGTTAGCAATGACATCAAGGTTTACCAAAGAAGCGATGTTGGGCATGCCGCATATTGCAGGTATTGAAGGGAATTTGCCGCGTATTACGCAGGCAGCAGATGCAATTGGATTTTTTAATTTCTTCCCTGATTCTGATGGTACGGTGCGCCGTATTCCATTAATGGCTGAAATGGATGGCTTTGTGTACCCCAGTATGGCGATGCAAACTTTGCGTATGTATTTGGATTGGCCAGATATGGCGGTTGTTGTGGGAGAGGCTGGTGTAGAAGAAGTGCATTTAGGACCATTGTCTATGCAGACGGATGAGCGTGGTAACATGTTGCTTAATCACTATGGACCAGGGCGAACATTTAAACATATTTCAGCAGCAGATATTTTATATGATCGCTTAAAAGGCGATGAGCTTAGAGATAAAATTGTTATTTTTGGTGTGACAGCCATTGGTGTTTACGATTATCGCCCCACACCATTTGATTCGGTGTTTCCTGGGGTAGAAGGGCATGCGGTTGCGATTGCGAATATTTTGAATGGTGAAGAGTTACGTAGACCAGCTTCAGTAGAAGTCTTGGAGTTATTAGCTGTTTTATTATTGAGTATGTTGGCGGGTTATTTGGTATACCGCCGCCCTCCTTTGGTGCAAGGGGTGAGCATTATAGGTATTCCGCTGTTGATTATGGGCTTCTCGCAATGGATGTTTACAGCACAAAATATTTGGATTCAAGAAACCTACCTTATTGTAGGCGTGCTGTTGGCAACATTACCCACCGCATTGTTTGGTTATATTATCGAATCGAGAAAACGCGCTTTTATCCATGATGCCTTTTCACATTATTTAGCACCTTCTGTGGTGGAGAACTTGGCAAAAAATCCTGATGCTTTGAAGTTGGGTGGTGAAGAAAAACATTTAACCGCCTTTTTCTCAGATATTGCTTCATTTTCAACTTTTTCCGAGAAGTTAACACCATCAGAGTTGGTTGCGTTTTTAAATCGTTATCTCACTGCTATGAGTGATATTCTTTTGGCGCAGAAAGGAACCATCGATAAATATGAAGGTGATGCCATTATTTCATTTTTTGGAGCGCCCATTGATCTTGAAGATCATGCCGTGCGTTGTGTTGTTGCTGCTTTGGAGCAACAAAAGAAGCTGTTTCTGTTGCGTGAGGAGTGGAAAGAAGAAGGTTTGCCAGAAGTGCATGTGCGTATTGGTATTAATTCAGGGCCTATGGTTGTGGGAAATATGGGAACACAATCGAGCATGAATTATACAATTATGGGCGATCATGTGAACTTAGCAGCGCGACTTGAGGGTGTATGTAAAGTTTACCGTGTCCCCATTTTAATGAGTAAAGATACGTATGTATTGGTGCGCAATGAAGTGTCCGCACGTTTTGTTGATAGGGTGCGCGTGGTTGGTCGCTCTCAACCTGTGGACTTGTATCAACCCATTGGTGTACGAAGCGAGGTTACTCAAACGCAAATCCAAGAAAGCAGAGCTTATGAGCAAGCTTGGAGCTTGATGATGAATGATCAATATGAGGATGCATTACAGGCTATGACTATTTTGTATGTAGAAAATCCTGAGTGTGGGCTTTATGAAGTTATGGTGAATCGCTTGAAGATGTATACACAAACACCACCACCTAATGATTGGGCAGGTGTATTCAACTTAAAAAGTAAATAGCGTATGAAGTAGTACTTGCCTTGTTGCAAGGTCTTTATACAATGCGCAGCCCTTACGAATAGTAGGGTATTGATGCAGGCTCGTAGCTCAGGGGTAGAGCACCACCTTGACATGGTGGGGGTCGGCGGTTCGAAACCGCCCGAGCCTACCATTTTTGTATAACGCAAGGAGTAGAGCTTTATCATGAATATCCAACTGCCAGATGGCTCTACACGAACCCTAAATGATGGTGCAACGGCTTTTGATTTAGCCAAAGATATTGGTGAAGGTTTGGCTCGAGCGGTGATTGCTGCCAAAGTAAACGATGAGGTGGTGGATTTATCCCATGCTTTATCTGATGGCGATAAAGTTGCCCTGATTACTGAAAAATCCGACGAAGCTTTAGATATTATTCGCCATTCAACTGCGCATTTGCTGGCGATGGCTGTGCAGGAAGTGTTTCCTGCTGCGCAAGTGACCATTGGCCCTGTGATTGAAGATGGTTTTTATTATGATTTTGCTTTTGAGCGCGCATTTACGCCTGAAGATTTAACAACCATTGAAAAGAAAATGAAAGAAATCGCCAAGCGTAAACTGCCCATTGTGCGTGAAATTTGGGCGCGTGATGATGCGATTCAACATTTTGAAAATATTGGCGAAAAATATAAAGCTTTGTTGATTGGTCGCATTCCTGAAGGTGAAGAAGTAAGCCTGTATAAACAAGGCGAATGGTCTGACCTTTGCCGTGGTCCGCATGTACCTAACACATCCAAATTGAAACACTTTAAATTGATGAAGGTGTCTGGTGCATACTGGGAAGGCAATGCTGAAAACGAGCAGCTTCACCGTATTTATGGCACAGCTTGGGCAAGCAAAGATGATTTAAAAGCTTATTTACACCGTTTGGAAGAAGCTGAAAAGCGTGACCATAGGAAACTCGCCAAAACTTTAGACTTGTTCCACTTACAAGAAGAAGCTCCGGGCATGATTTTTTGGCACCCCAAGGGTTGGGCTGTGTGGCAAGTCGTTGAAAACGAAATCCGCAGTATTATGCAGGACAATGGCTACCAAGAAATTAAAACGCCACAAGTGGTTGACCGCAAACTTTGGGAAAAGTCTGGGCATTGGGAAAAATTCCGCGAGGATATGTTTACCACCAGCACGGAAAATCGTGAGTATGCAATTAAACCCATGAACTGCCCGTGTCATATTCAGGTATTTAATCAAAATCTACATTCATACCGTGATTTGCCACTGCGTTTGGCTGAGTTTGGCTCATGTCACCGCAACGAACCATCAGGTACATTGCATGGTTTGATGCGTTTACGTAATTTTGTGCAGGATGATGCGCATATTTTCTGCGCTGAAGAGCAAATTCAAGATGAGGTTGGGGCATTTATCGACCTTGTTTATGAAACATATAAGAAGTTTGGCTTTGAAGAAGTGATTATCTTTTTGTCTGATCGCCCTGAAAAACGTGTGGGTACAGATGAACAGTGGGACAAGGCAGAATCTTCTTTGCATGAGGCATTGAAGTCTAAAGATATTGAATATGGTTTAAACCCTGGAGAAGGTGCGTTTTACGGGCCGAAGATTGAATTCTCTTTGAAAGACTGTTTGGGGCGTGTTTGGCAATGTGGTACCATTCAAGTGGACTTTTCTATGCCAGGTCGTCTTGATGCGGAATATATCGGTGCAGATGATAAGAAACATGTGCCTGTGATGCTGCATAGAGCAATTTTGGGTTCATTAGAGCGTTTTATTGGCATCTTGATTGAAGAGCATGCGGGTAAATTCCCGTTTTGGCTTGCACCAACACAGGTTGTAGTGTGTAATATCTCCGATTCTCAGTCGGATTATGTTCAAGAAATCACTGAAAAAATGCAGGCTGCGGGCTTTAGAGTAGAATCGGACTTGCGTAATGAGAAAGTCGGCTATAAGGTGCGCGCCCACACTTTGCAGCGCGTACCATTCATTTTAGTGGTTGGTGAGCGTGAAAAAGAGGAAGGCACTGTGTCTGTGCGTAATCGAGCTGGCGACAACTTGGGTACGAAAACAGTGGATGAATGGATTGTAGAGATGCAAAACATGACCAAACAGTACCTTTGAGTGGGACGATAAAAATGAACGAAGCAGCATTGGAAGGAGTTACTTATCGCTAAGAAAGAATTGGCAGTCAACCATGATATTGAAGCCGCAGAGGTTCGTGTTATTGGTCATGATGGAGAGCAAATTGGCGTATTGAAACGTCATGAAGCGATTGTAAAAGCACAAGAAGTTGGTTTGGATTTGATTATGATGTCACCCAATGCCAAACCTCCTGTTTGTAAAATCATGGATTATGGTAAGTACAAGTACGACCAAAGTAAAAAAGCCAATGAAGCGAAGAAGAAGCAACATGTGATTCAAGTGAAGGAAGTGAAGGTTCGCGCCACCACTGACCAGCATGATTTGGATGTAAAGCTTAGAAACGTGCGTAAGTTTTTATCAGAAGGTAACAAAGTTAAAGTGTCTTTGCGTTTTCGTGGTCGCGAAATGGCGTATACGGGGCAAGGACGTGAGCAATTGGAACATATTGCTGAAGAAGTAAAGGAATTGGGCAAACCTGAAAAAATGCCTAACATGGAAGGACGGCAAATGATTATGATCATTAATCCGTTGAAGAAATAGAGGTTGGTACACAATGCCTAAGATGAAAACACACAGTGGTGCTGCAAAACGTTTTTCTAAAACAGGAAGCGGCAAATGGAAGCGTAATAAAGCAAACGCTCAACACATTTTGACTAAAAAATCTCCGAAGCGTATTCGTGGATTCCGTGGTACAACTTTAGTTGCACCATCAGATGTTAAAGCTTTGAATCGTTTGATTCCCGGCGCATAAGTTAGTAGATAGGAGAAAGATATGCCTCGCGTAAAATCAGGTGTTCAGGCGCATGCTCGTCATAAGAAAGTTATTAAAGCTGCAAAAGGTTATTACGGTCGTCGTAAGAGCTGTTTCCGTGTAGCTACTCAAGCGGTAGATAAAGGTCGTCAATATGCGTACCGTGACCGTAAAGTTAAAAAACGTGATTTCCGCAGCTTGTGGATTGTCCGCATTAATGCGGCAGCACGTTTGAATGGTTTAAGCTATTCACGTTTCATGTTTGGTTTAACCCAAGCAGGTATCACACTGGACCGTAAAGTTCTTGCTGATATCGCAGTTCGTGATGCAGAAGCGTTTACGCAACTTGCAGAAACGGCTAAAGCAAACATTCAATAAATATTCCCGACAGATGTCGGATATTCGATTGAAGAATGGCAGGGCTGTAATGGCTCTGCCATTTTTGTTTGTGTAAAAGCTTTGAACCGCAGAGTACACAGAGTAACGCAGAGGTTTTAAGTTTAGACCGCACATCCATTATTGATTTTGTGCTAAAAAGTCGCCATTCTAGGCTTATGAATAGGCTGAGTTATGTATTTTATCCCCAGAGCTGCGGAAAAGGGATAAATAATTGTCTCAGAAAAATGTAGCTGTTGAACTATGAATATTAATGCTTATAAATGGGTTACTATTATTTCTTTCCCATATATATTAATGACGTCAATTTTTCTTTATCTAATGGCAATCGCTGGGGGGGGGGCTCAGCCAGGGTGGGGACATTCGATTATCGGGTTCTTCATGAGTTTTTCGTTAGTATCTTATTTGATTCTTTTTGCATGTAATTTAAAATGCTTGATTGAGGAATACTTTACGAAGCGTAAGTCTAGATTGCCCATTTCAATCGTTTTATATATTTTATCATGGCAAGTATTTCATGCTTTAACGATATTCACAAATGAGTATTGGAAAAATAGCTATATGAAGATATTTATATGTATTTTAGGGCTGTCTTTTTTGATATTTGTAACTGTTAAGGTTGTTAAATTTTTCTTATCAGAAAAGGCTAAGCAGTCATGATGCTTCTCCAAGCTAACGCCAAAGATCCTGCGGGTAATAACCTGATGAACTATGGTGATGCGGGAAATCGTGGACAGTATACTCTTTTTGCCTTTTAAAGGGTTATTGTATTGGTTCATGGAACAACTTTTTTCATCTAATGATTTTTTATAACTTCTTTGTAGAGTGCTGCTTCTATTGATAACCTATGATGGCATAGGGTTGAGGGTAACAATGAGTGAAATTGATTCATTAAAAGCACAGCTACAGGACTTGCAAGATAAAGCGTTGGCATTGTTTGCTGATGCAGCTGATTTAAAAGCATTGCAAGCCTTGCGCGTGGCTTATTTGGGTAAAAAAGGTGAGCTGACCAGCGTGCTTAAAGGTGTGGGCAAGCTGCCACCTCAAGATAGACCCGTGATTGGTCAGTTTGTTAATGCGACCAAAACCGTGCTTGCTGAGGCTTTGGATAAAGCTGAATCTTTACTGGCTAGTAAAGAAAAAGAAGCGAGAATTGATGCAGAGCGTATTGATGTGACCTTATCTGGGCGTACATCAGCGACTGGTGCGCTTCATCCTGTGCAACAGGGTTTGAATGAAATGACGGCGATTTTTTCGCAAATGGGTTTTGCCATGGCAGAAGGCCCTGAAATTGAAGATGAGTTTCACAATTTTGATGCACTTAACATTCCCGCAGAACATCCTGCGCGTGCCAATCACGATACTTTTTTCTTTGATATTGAAGGTACAGCCGACACAAAATTATTGCGCACGCACACTTCTCCCGTACAAATTCGCGCCATGCAAGCTTGTGTAGATGCAGGTGGTGAGCCGCCATTGGCAGTTGTTGCAGCAGGGCGTGTGTACCGTTGTGATTATGATGTGACGCATTCGCCTATGTTTCACCAAGTGGAAGTATTTAAGGTGGATAAAGATGTGTCGCTTGCTCATTTAAAAGGCGTGTTACAGCATTTCTTAACGGCGTATTTTGAAAAGGATGTACCGATTCGTTTGCGTCCGCATTATTTCCCATTTACCGAACCTTCTGCGGAAGTGGATATTGGTTGTGTATTCTGTAATCACAAAGGCTGTCGTATTTGTAAGGGCAGCGGCTGGATTGAGGTATTGGGTAGCGGCATGATTCATCCCAATGTGCTTAAAGCTGTGGGTATTGATAGCAGTATATATTCTGGATTTGCCTTTGGTTTGGGCGTGGAGCGTTTGGTGATG
>JALUWH010000221.1 GCA_027019685.1 Ghiorsea sp.
TAGGTATTCATTTTGGTGCAAAAGCAAGCAATGAAACCACAGGTACTTGCGTGGTTTTAATCACCCCCGATGCCCAACGCACCATGCTGACCAACCTTGGCGTATCGGCAAGCTTATCCCCATCAGATATTGATGCAGATGCGGTTGCCAAAGCTGACTATATTTATGTGGAAGGTTATTTATTTGCTGGCGAATCGACCAAAGAAGCAGCCTTGCATGCCATTGATATTGCCAACCAATGTGGCACCAAAATCGCCCTCACTATTTCCGACCCCTTCTTGGTCGATATTTGCCGTGATGAGTTCAAATATCTGATTGAAGGCCCTGTGGATTTATTGTTTTGCAATGAAGATGAAGCAGCAGCTTTAACGGGTGAAGATGACCCCATCCATGCAGCCCATGCTATCCACAAAACATGTGATAACGTGGCACTCACCTTGGGTAAAAATGGCTCTATCATTATGCACGAAGGTGAAGCCATTGCCATTGAAGGTGTCACCGTTGATGCTGTGGATACCACAGGTGCAGGCGACATGTATGCCGCTGGTGTGTTATACGGCATCACCAATGGTTTAAGCTGGAAACAGGCAGGCCACTTAGGCAGCCATGCCGCTGCAAAAATTGTAGCCCAACTTGGCGCAAGGCTTCCTGCACCACTGTCTCAAGAAGAAATTCAACGGCTACTAAAGTAAACCAAGGGCTGCCCAGGTTTACAACTAGAAAAAGCTTCCTGAGGCAGCCACTTTGTAAGTTTTATGGCTACTTTGACGTGGAATGAAAACTAATTAAACACTTACTGTTGATCAAATGATAATTAACCAACAAGTTTATCTGCTATTTGTGTCAAGTAAGTGGTGTAACATTGTATAGTAACGTAAGCTGCAGCTTCCCCCATTTGTTCCCTCACTCAGCCAGCTTGGTTGCTCCCATCAAAATAGGTCGTATCTTCTCAATGGTCTCATGCAATGTTTTGTTTGCTTTATGGCTAATACCAACACGATTTACAAATGCCGACCATTGTTTTTGTTTGTCATCGTCTTTAGAAAACGCATCTGTTAATGCCAAAGGTGTACTTGTAGGTAGTATCGTTCCCCTACGCTTAAATGTGTTGGCTATAGCGTTGTTTAATATCTGCATATCAGGGTTTAAAAATTTACATATCGCCCAAACATCATAAAAATCTTTCATGCGACTGTTGGCAAAACCAATTGAGACCATGGCTTCAAACTTCTCCGCAAGCACTGTTTCTACAGGGTATGCCTTAAGCTTTAGTGCTTCCATATCCAGCAAGGTGGGAAATACAATTTCTTCTGCATCTGGGGTTATCATATCGCCCACACCAATATCCGCCTGAATACTAATCATCGCCTTGCCAAGATATGCTTTTAGCAAAACCCTGACTCCACCATAATGATTGTCTTCCCTGATTTCATTGACACGAATCGTTGAAGCATCAAACTCTAAACCATCATCAACATCTGTTTCCATATGACAAAGGTCTGAGAAGATTTGTTCTATTTTTGTGATGGATGCATCACCCATTTTAAGAAAGTCCACATCCTTAGTCGCCCTGTAAGCATCGCCACTCCAGTAAGCAAACAACATCGCACCTTTTAATACAAAATCATCACGGTATGTTGAATGAGCCAAACGATACAGCAGTCTTTCCAATCCATAGTTGGTTAAAAGTCTGCCAAAATCTATGCGCTGATTGCGTGCCTGTTGATTTAATCGCTCTCGGACAGAGGCGGATATGTTGGTTGGCGCACTCATGCTGTCAAAGACTCCAAATACGGCTGCATCACATTTTTCACCCTACAAACCTCAGCATACTGTTGTAGATCTTGCATAGTAAACTTTTTAGCCTTCCAGCCTTCTTTCAAGGCTTCAATGGCAACATCAAGACCAATCTTATTTCTATATTTAAAGCAATCCACAATCGTTTTGGCAGTGTTATATACAGGCACTTTCACACCATCAATGTTGTGATAAGCAATGCCGCTGGTTAGCGCATCACCTGAAAAACGGACAATGCGCACTGGCAAATCTTTAATTTGCGGCAGCCTAGCCTTGCGATCAATCGTTACCCAAACCTCAAATGGCAACTGTGTTGTGATTTCATGGATGACCAAAGCAGACAACAAACAAATCGTGCCTTTAGGGATGCGCTTACTGACTTCCACTATGGTTTGTTTCTCGGATAGTTCTGCATGTGCTGCAATATAAAGGCCCCGTGCAGTACGCTGCAAAAGCCCACGTTGATATAGCCTACTTAGGTATCTTCGCGGAATATTGTGAGCATCAAGGTCGCAAGGGCGAAGCAAGCCTTCTTGTTGAAGAAGGGCAAAGATGCGCGTTACCGCATTATCTTTTGCTTTTATGTTTTGTCCCATTATGCATACCTTTGTGAATAAGTGCCGACATATTAGGACAATATAAATATAATTACAAGTTGGCTAGCCACTTCCTCGACCATATATCCTAAAAACTATTTTACCTTCAATCCTTTGCATGACTATCACCAAAATATTTTTTAGAAAAACAAGGTTCTTCTTCTGAATTTCATATAGCAAGATTCTAAAGGGAATAATCTTCTTTTCTATACATCAACTTCAATTAAATTACTTAGTGAAACATCTTGTAACTGACCTGTTTCACTCATTGCATTTACCTTATAGGAACCGGTGCAATAAATTCAAAGTCTTTAAACTTAACAGCAAAACCATCACTTGAGTCAAAGTGCTCTATGCGAGCAAGGCGACGTTCACCATAAACCTTTGATACGAGCTCAATCCCCTTCATTCCTAACAAGGACTCAACAAGATCTTTCCTTAGATATAATAACTCTTGATAATTACTTGCCGCATTATCGCGTTGATGTATAAGTACTGTAGCCAATACACCCTCTGAATCTACGTAAGTTATGTCTACTATTTTGAGGGTAGTCCAAAAGGTGTTACACCCCGTAACAGCTTATTTTACAATGTTTCTTAAAATGTATAATTTCAATTCACGTATCCCAATTTGGCGAACCAAGGAAGATAAAAGTCATATTGTTTAAAGTTACTTTCAATCGCTTGCTGGACAGGCTCACTATTAATCGTTTCTTTTTGATCATGCCAAAACTGTAGGTGTACTTTTTACAAAGTATCAACAACATACCAGATACTTAGACTTGTCTGTGGATATTTTAGAGAAGCACTTTGAACAAAAAACTTGTAACGATCAAATTCGATAAGGAATTTACACCAAGTTTCCTCGAAGAGGGTCTTTTATAGTATTTTTCCACCATATATACTATTTTTCAACTTCATACGGCATATTTAATGGCAAAAATATCTGGGATATAGGTGTTAAGTTTGCTTGATTCAATAAATTCTATATTGTTTTTCCATAAATATTAGAAATATGATATATTTATAACAAATTTCCATAGGCTATAAGGTTTTTATATGATGAAGAAGGCAGGGTATTCGGCACTGAAGGAGATGTATGGCTTGCCAGACATTACTCACCATGTCACATCATACATTGTGTCAGGCGCACGAAAAACAGTTGATCATCAAGAGTATTATCCACCCATCTATGCGCCAGAAGATACATTGGGTGGTCATCTGGAGTTTGCCCTCAAGTTTGAAGGTGTAAACTTGGGATTGCTCGCTGAACTGTTTGCCGTAGCTCCTATCAATGATCTTGTCAGCTATATTCAATCTAAACCCAGTGGCATCAATACCCGTCGCGCTTGGTTCTATTATGAGTTTTTGACTGGTGAACAACTAGATATTCCAGACCTTGATTCAACAGTTGGCTATGTCGATGCGCTAGGCTCAAAAGCCTATGTGGTTCGGACAGGTGTTCGCATGCAGCGCTATCGAGTACGTAACAACCTTCTTGGCAATCAACACTTCTGCCCTGTTGTGCGCAAAACAAACGTTCTAAAACAGTATTCATGGGAAAGTATGCGTGATCATGCGGCAGCAATCGTAAGCTCGTATGATGCAGAAACACTGGCGCGGGCTGTGAACTATCTTTATACAAAAGAGACGCGCTCATCGTTTGCGATTGAGCATGAAGAGCCAACGGCAACAAAAATGGAGCGTTTTGGTAAAGCCCTTCAATCTGTGCGTAAATTCCCCCATTTGGATAAGCAGGCATTGATAGACCTTCAGAGCATCATGCTCGATGAACGGTTTGCCGCATCGGATTACCGTGATGATCAAAACTATGTCGGTGAGACCGTCGGACGGAGAGAGATATTCCACTTTATTTCACCCAAACCAGAAGATGTGTCACAACTTATGCAGGGTTTGATTGATTTCTTGGCAAGCAGTGATGATATAGATCCTGTGGTTGTGGCAGCTGTCGCATCCTTCGGCTTTGTGTTTATCCATCCATTTGATGATGGCAATGGTAGAACCCATCGCTATATGATTCATCATACATTGGCGAACCGTGGGGTTACACCTGAAGGTGTGATTTTTCCAGTTTCGGCAACGATGCTGAACCATGTGCATGAATATGATGCGTGCCTAGAATCTTTTTCCAAATCAATCATGCCGCTGATTGATTTTGTATCGAATGATGATGCCTCAATAGAAGTATTGAATGAAACGGTAAATTTATACCGATATTTCGATGCCACACGAATGGCGGAATATCTCTATGCATGTGTTGATGCAACGATTGAAGGTGAACTAAAAGTCGAATTGCAAACTGTATCGGCATTTGCACATGCCAGAAAAGCCATTGATGCTGCTTTTGATCTGCCAGAGAAACAAAAAAACTTGTTCCTCAAACTCTGCTGGCAAGGCAAAGGGCAAATATCAAAGGCCAAAAGGAAGTCGCATTTTGATGCGTTTACAGATGATGAAATAGATATGATGCAGCGTCTTGTTACACCATATTTTGCAGTAGAATCAGGAGAAGATGGATGAGCCCAGCAGATATTGTAAATAAACTTTGGAATTATTGCAGTGTGCTGCGTGATGATGACATGAGCTATGGCGATTATGTGGAGCAACTCACCTACTTGTTATTCTTAGAGATGGCTGTAGTGGCTAAGTCAAATTGGCCAATTTATAAGAGCGATTCCAGAATATTTTTTCTTTTTGGTTTGGTGTCAAACCGAGGTTGTGCTTATGTGGCCTGACGCTGTTGTAGTAGCCAATGATATAGCTCCAAATTACCTGCCTTGTCTGTTCAAGTGATAGCAATCCCGTTTCAGGAATCCACTCCGTTTTCAAGCTTCTGAAGAAGCGTCTAGCCGTTTCGGGGCGCAACAAAAGATGTTACACCCCATAACAACTTATTTTTACAATGTTTCTAAAATGTATAATTTCAATTCACGTATCCCAATTTGGACGAATCACGGAAGATAATAGTTTAATTACTGAATCAGAAAACCTACCTTTCCTAAAGAGTTTAATAAGCTCTGTCTCGACCACTCCGCTATTAACTGATTTTGTTCGGTCACTCCAAAACTGTAAATGCACCTTTTTCAAAATATCGACAACATGCCATATACTTGGGTTTGTCTGCTCATATTCCCACTGAGCTTGCTGATCCCTACCAGACCAAAACGATACCTTATCTTCACATGCCCATAGAGGTTTGATGACGGATGGTAATAATATCAGTTTCCTGTCTGCAAATAACATGCTTTCCTTAAACTTCTGAGAAACATATGCTCGCGAGGGGTGAGTATCTGATAGCCCAATACAATCCCATGTATGGTAATAAACGAGACCTAACGCTAGAAGGCGTTCAGAAACAATTGCTTCCACTCCATCATTATCATAAGGGATATTTTTTAGATTTTTATTGCGTTGGCGTAATAGTAATTTCTGCTGCTTAAGGCCTCTTATTTGTAGCCAGTGAGAAAAGTGCCTTTTGCAAAACGAAATTTGATTCCCATCATCCTCCCAAGAAAAGCTTTTAACAGATTGTAAAAAATGAACAGATGTGTCATCAGTTTCCGACCTTGATGCAGGAAGCTCTCCAACATTAATAGCTGTTTTAATACTTTGAATAAAATCAAGTCGGTCGCTGCCTGAGATACCCTGTTGTTGTAAGGTAACTCTTGGATGCCAAAATGCTCAGGGAGGTTGTTGGGGTTAAACAGGTAATGAATCATCGTTTCTTAACCTATCAATATGGTCTGCATAGTCCTGCATCATCTCTCTCCTTTCTTTTTCAAATTCCGCTCTATTATAGCGTGCTTCAACCTTATCCTTTGCCTTGTGACCAAGTTGCATATCAATTTTTCGCGCATCTAGCCCTTGCTCATTGAGCAAGGTGCTAAAAGTTGAACGGATACCATGCGCTGTCATAACGCCTTTATAACCAAGCTTATGAATCGCCTGATTGATTGTGTTTTCACTCATACAGCCCGCTTTCCCCGATTGTTGATTTGGAAAGACATATAACCCTGCCCCTGTCACTTGATGCAATTCTTGAAGAATAACAACCACTTGCTTTGCCAAAGGCATTTGCAAAAAGTTTTCGGGGTTGTTTTTTTTCAAATTTAGGTAATTTTCGGTGAGCCGCTGGAATCGTCCATACAGCTCGCTCTAAATCGAACTCACACCAATGAGCAGAGCGAAATTCACCCTGCCGAATTGGTAAATAAACAAACATGCGAAGCGCACACTGCGTAATAAAACTCCCTTGATAATTATTAACCGCTCGCAGAAACTCACCAAGCACATTTTCGTCCGTAATCGCATGCATTTTGTTACTACTATACGCTGGCACCAGCGACTTCTTACTAACCAATGGAACACTATCGATCAAATCTCTATCATTTGCATACACAAGAATACTTTTCATAATTTGATAAATACGAGAAGCTGTCTCAAACTTTTTAGCCTTCACAATATTTTCAACCACTGCTGCTGTATGTTTCTTGTTTAACTTAGATACAGGCACATCTCCAACAAAAGGAAAAACATGGTTTTCTAAGCGACCAACAAGCTTTTCAATATGACTATCAGTCCACGAATGACCATGTAACTCAAGCCACTTGTTCGCGACCACCTTAAAAGTGTTCATGTCTGCTTCGGACGCTATGCGTTCACGCTCAATGTCTGCTAAAGACTGTGAAATTTGCTGTCTCTTGTGGAAATTAGGGTCAACTCCGCTACTGACCAAAGCCTTTGCTTCATTTAACCGTTTGCGTGCTTCTTTGGGCCCAACTTCAGGATACTTACCAATTGTTAACGTATTTTGTTTGCCATCAAAACGGTATAAATACTTCCAAACTTTGCTTCGCTTGGTTACAAAAAGATATAATCCTGCACCATCGGCAACTTTATCAGCCGTTTTCTTCTCTGATTTTTGAAGCGCATCTATTTCTGCAACTGTTAACATTATTCTTCACCTAAACACTTACTGTTGGTTAACCAAAAATTAACCAACACTTTAACCAACAAATTTCTCTGCTTTCTGTGAACAACTATGAACGTCTTCGGACAAGGTGGCAATAAAAAAGCCAGTAAACACTAGGCTTACTGGCTTTCTTTGTTCTTTATCGAACTTTGATATGGTGGCGCTTCAGGGACTCGAACCCCGGACACCCGGATTATGATTCCGGTGCTCTAACCAGCTGAGCTAAAGCGCCATGTCTCACGATTTGTGAGAGCCGCACTTTATAAATCCATGACACTTCGTCAACCATTATATCATACAACTGCATTTTAAGCCAAGTTACAGTCGCACTCCACAATGCTTTGTAAATGTGTCATGGCGAGAATATAACGCAGGCGCAGCTCTTCATCAGTTAACCCTTCTTGGGAATTCAGTAGATGCTCTAACTTCACTTGCAATGGGTGTTGCTGCCATATTTGCACCAATTTTTGTTTCTTCTGTCTGGAAACCGACAACATTTGTTTCGCCGCTTGTTTTTTCATGCGTAGCAACCTACCCAACCATTCACAGCGTAAAGCGTGCGCATCATTATCACCCCACAATGTGCTGCGTAAACTTTCTTCAAGTGGTGCAAAGGGTAATGTATCAATACAGTCTTGTGTTACAGCTAAACAAGTGTGCAAAGGTTTGCCTGTCTCCTCACACAGCGGTATTGCCGTGGCTAAATCAGACAAAGCAACCACATCCAAATCATGTTTCTTGGCAAATGCAATCAAACCTCTTTGCATAGATTGCAACCATGTTTGGTTCACTTGCATGTGCCCATCCAACAACAATAACCCCTCTGCAAAGTTCAGTACTTTTTGTTGAATTTGATACCAACCTTGCAAATCACTGCCATTTTGATGCAAAAAGTCTGCATAAACATCTTGTGTGCCTAACAACATATCTGCCATCAACACCACTTGCACCACATCGACAATCGAAGAGGTCGTTAAGTTTTGTAAATAATGGATGCTCGCAATGCCATAGCGGTTCACGATATAACTGGTAATGCGTGTATTTGCGATATCGTTACCCAGTGGGTGATTTGTAATGGCTAAGGCAAAGTTCTTTTGTAATGGTTTAGGGAAGTAATTTCTTAAAAATATATC
>JALUWH010000222.1 GCA_027019685.1 Ghiorsea sp.
TGTTAAATGAGTTTGCCTTTTTTGCGTCTGTTGCAGGGCTTTATATTGGTATTCAGCAGGTTAGGGCTGTAGGTTTTACGCTAGTTTATGGTCTGGCAACCATGTTTTGTTTGGCATTTACCGTGCAGTTTACAGTGTTGGGCATGCAGCTTTGGCCCTAAGGAAATGTGATTTGCCCTTATACTATATGAGGGTGTATCACTTGTTTTTTTGTTTATAGTTTCAACATTAGAATTTGAGAAGAGGTAACAATATGACATCATCATTTCACCCGCCACAACGCACGCTCATGGGGCCAGGTCCATCGGATGTAAATCCGCGAATCTTAGAAGCGATGAGCCGCCCAACTATTGGGCATTTGGATCCATTGTTTGTGCAAATGATGGATGAAATGAAAGGTTTACTGCAATACGCTTTTCAAACCAAAAATGAGTTGACGATTCCTGTGTCAGCACCCGGTTCTGCGGGCATGGAAACATGTTTTGTGAACCTTGTTGAAGCAGGAGATACGGTCATTGTTTGCCAAAACGGTGTGTTTGGCGGACGCATGAAAGAAAACGTAGAGCGTTGTGGCGCAACGCCCATTATGGTGGAAGATGAGTGGGGCAAAGCTTGTGACCCTGCTAAATTGGAAGATGTGCTCAAAGCTCATCCTGAAGCAACAACGGTTGCCTTTGTGCACGCGGAAACGTCAACAGGTGCAACCACTGATGTGAAAGCCATGTGCGATTTGGCGCATGGCCACGATTGTCTTGCCATTGTAGATGCTGTGACATCTTTGGGTGGCACAGAATTGCGCGTAGATGATTGGGGCGTGGATGCCATTTATTCAGGCACACAAAAGTGTTTATCGTGTACGCCGGGTTTATCACCTGTGTCGTTTAGTCCCGCCGCGATTGAGCGCATTCAAAATCGGAAAACGAAAGTGCAAAGCTGGTTCTTAGATTTGAACTTGGTCATGGGCTATTGGGGAGCAGGCACAAAACGTGCTTATCATCATACCGCACCAATCAATGCGCTTTATGCATTGCATGAATCCTTGGTATTGTTGCAAGATGAAGGGCTTGAACATGCATGGGCAAGGCATCGTGAGCATCACAATGCACTGAAAGCTGGGCTTGAAGCTTTGGGTTTAACCTTTGTGGTGCCTGAAGCAGACCGTTTGCCACAGCTTAATGCAGTAACGATTCCAGAAGGTGTGGATGATGCTGAGGTGCGAGGCATATTACTCAATGATTACAATCTTGAAATTGGTGCGGGGCTTGGTGTGATGGCAGGAAAAGTTTGGCGTATTGGTTTGATGGGTTATGCTTGCCGCAAAGATAATGTGCTCAAGTGTGTGTCAGCTTTGGGCGAAGTATTGGGTCGCGTTGGTGTGAATGTCGATGGTAAAAAAGCCATGGCAGCGACA
>JALUWH010000223.1 GCA_027019685.1 Ghiorsea sp.
ATGTGGCACTGCTTTGGCAGGTACAAAGACAGACTCTCCAGTTTTAGGATTGCGACCTGTGCGAGAATCACGGTTCTTGATGCTAAAGCTACCAAAACCACGCAATTCAACGCGTCCTCCTTGCGATAACTCCTCAGAAATCGCAGAAAAAACAGTGCCCACCACAACTTCAGCTTCTTTCCGAGTAATATCTTGATTGGCAGCTGATACTGCATCAATAAGTTCAGATTTTGTCATGCTCTACTCCCTCTTCAAGCCCATACACTTTAAATGATATAGGGTCAAAGTAAACGACCCTATCAAAAAACGCAAGTAAGCTGGGCTTATTGTTTGTCTAAAAACTTACGCTGAAGTTCAAGTGCCAATGCCGATGGCGCACTTTCTTGCTGAACTTGTTTGGCATAATGTTTAATCGAATCTCTCTCTTCATCACGCAATAATTGACGAACAGAAAGCTCAACACGTTGACGACGACGATCTACATTCGTGACCTTTGCCTCAACGTCATCCCCTATCGCTAATGAACCCTGCTCACGCGGCATTTCACGCTGCGCTAAACGTGCCACGATACCATCAGCAACTTCTACCAAATAAGCATTGGGCAAAATTTCAATCACTTTACCATTGACTGCAGTACCTTTTTTTGCACCATTGATAAATGTATCAAAAGGATTTTCAGTTAATTGCTTAATGCCTAAGGCAATACGACCACGTTCAACATCAACACCAATCACAGCGCACTCAACTTCTTGCCCTTTTTGATAATCTTGAATGGCTTCATCACCTTGTTTATTCCAAGAAATATTACCAATATGTACCAAACCATCCAACTCGTCGGTAAGACCAACAAAGAAACCAAAGTCTGAGATATTTTTGATTTTACCAGTGATTTTTGAGCCTGCAGGGTGCTCTGCCATCCACACTTGCCAAGGGTTGTCACTGACTGCTTTTAAACTTAAACGCAAACGCCTTTCTTCAGCATCAAAGTCAATCACTGCAACATCAACCACATCACCTTCAGCCAATACTTTCGCAGGTTCAACATCTTTACGCGTCCAGCTCATTTCTGAACGATGAATCAAACCATCCACACCTGGTTCTAACTCAACAATAGCGCCTGCTTTGATGAGCTTGCGCACAGTTCCTGTCACCTGCATGCCACTTTCATAAGTTTCAGATACTTTTTTCCATGGGTCTTCAATCAAGTTTTTTGTTGAAATGGATACTTTAGCCGTATCTGCATCCAACTTGATAATTTCTGCAGTTACACTCTGACCCACACTTAACATTTCAGCAGGGTTATTGATGTGTTTCCAAGCAATATCTGACACATGTAAAAGTGCATCAAGACCACCAAGGTCAACAAAAGCACCAAAGTTTGTTAAACGTTTAACCGTACCAGCAACTT
>JALUWH010000224.1 GCA_027019685.1 Ghiorsea sp.
TATGACGGTAAAAGCGCCTGTTTCCACTTTTCTTCACAGGTCGAATATGCTTGAATTCGGTTTCCCAATAACGCAAAACATGAGGTTCAACACCACATAGTTCACTCACCTCTCGAATAGAAAAAAATAGTTTATCAGGAAGGTTTGGAACCTGAATACCAGCATGGATAAGCTGCTTCACTTGAAGGCTCACTGATTACCCTCAAGCAACTGTTCTCTTAGAATTTGGCTGGCTCTAAAAGTCACTACGCGACGTGGTTCAATGGTAATATCTTCGCCTGTTTTAGGGTTTCGACCTCGCCTCGCATGTTTTTCCCGAATCATAAAATGCCCAAACCCAGATACTTTCACATCTTCACCTGATGCCAAAGCTCGCTTCATTTCATCCAAAACAGTCTCAACAATTTGGGCTGACTCTTTTTTAGAAAGACCAATTCGTTCATGAATAATATTTGCAATTTCAGCTTTCGTCACATGAACCTCGTTAATATATCAGAAAAATCAAAAAAACATGCAGTTGACCGAATATACTCGAAACCACGTTAGCAATCGTATCAGAACTAGCTGTTTCGTCAAAGCTTTTTCAATTATACGGCAATTAATTTACCTTGTCGTAAGCGCACTATACGATCAGTTTGACTTGCTAAAGCCATGCTGTGTGTCACCATAATGATAGCAGTTTCTTTTTGTTTACATAATACATGCATAGCTTTAAAAACGCTTTGCGCCGTAGCTTCATCAAGGTTTCCTGTAGGCTCATCGACCAATAATAGGCTTGGATGAGTCACCAATGCTCTCCCTACAGCAACACGCTGAGCTTCTCCTCCAGATAAACGAGCAGGTGTGTGCAATATGCGCTTACCCAACCCCAAATCTATCAATAAAGCTTCACTTCTTTTTTTTGCATCGGCTTGATTTGCACCACCCACAAGCAATGGCAACATTACATTTTCCAATGCACTTAATTCTGGAATAAGGTGATGCGCCTGATAAACAAAACCAATATGCTTATTTCGCAACTGAGCACATTCAACCTGAGTCAAATTAAAAATAGACTGCCCTTCAAAATATGCTTCTCCAGCATCTGGTGTATCAAGTGTTCCCAATATTTGAAGAAGTGTGCTTTTCCCAACACCTGACTCGCCAACCACCGCTAAAAATTCACTACGGTTCAAATCCAAGTCCACCTCATCTAAAATTGATAGCGTACCCTTAGGTAATTGATATCCCTTGCTAAGACCTGTTACCCGAAGCAACAACTCTTTCTTATCATGCATCACGTTTCATCAATATTCGAATGGTCTCTTGAACGCGTTGCTTTTGATAAGCCTCAACCACCTTTCTTACCGATGTGTATGTATTCGCAATATCATTAAAATTTGTTCTTGTAAGCTCCATTAATTCCA
>JALUWH010000225.1 GCA_027019685.1 Ghiorsea sp.
TCCCTATACGCTGCCATCAATCAAGTTTTAAAACAGTTTCAATCTTTTCCACAAAATCTTGATAACGAAATGGTTTTTCCAGAATGTTTAATACTCTATCTGGAAAGCGATGATTTAAATCATCAGGATAACCCGTAATAAAAATAACACGTTCCAACAGGTTTGGATTCACATGAATAAGACTATTATAAATTTCATCGCCTGTTAACTTTGGTAAACGAACATCCAATATAATAGCAGTATATTGGTCACCATTGGTACTTAATTCAAACAGGGCTTGTACAGGGTCGCCCAGTGTTTTTATCTCACCTTCCAAACTTTTTTCATCCAAGTAGCGTTTGATAAAAGCGGAAAGAATACTTTGTACAGTATCTTCATCATCAACAGACAGTATTTTAATCACAGAACTCATTTCTTCTCCAAGCTTGTTTACATCATGTAGAAATGGCGGCTTAGCGTAGCACGCTTTATAAAATGTTACAGTAGTTCATGTCAAGCCCAAGCACAGCACAATTTATTTTATGGCATTTTTCAATGCTAGTAAGCTATGCGGATTGATTCTAGCATGGTTAAAGCGAACGCCCCAGTGTAAATGTGGACCAGTGGAGCGACCACTCATACCGACTTCTGCAATAGTTTGCCCCGCTTTTACATGTTCGCCGACTTGAACAAAACTTTTACCCAAATGAGCATACAGGCTGACCAAACCAAATCCATGTCCAATGGCAATAAGTTTGCCATTTAAAAACATATCTTCCACAAGCAAGACTTTGCCAGCCAGTGGCGCAACAATGATTGAGCCTTTGGGGGCTGCAATATCAATACCAGCATGGGGTGATCGGGGTTGTCCATTGACATAACGTTGAGCGCCAAAGGGTGTAGATTCAATGCCTTCTACGGGCATGCGAACTTGAGAAAAATCTGGTTTCATATCAACTTTGATATCATAGGTTTTGCCAATGGCTTGTTGGTCTGCACGGATGCGTTGAATGGCCTTGCTATCAAAATTAGCCATCTTCTTTTTAACGGTGATATTGGAAATACGAAACTTACCTTTTTGAACACGCAAGCTATCTTTGATATGGGATGATGAGGTTGTCCAAATGATAGGATAAACCTTATTTTTTGATTTGAGGTCAACACCAATCCAGCCGCGCCATTCATGATTATTCATAGCTTGAATCGGCCATGTTTTACCTAGGCATGATAAGGATTGAATGGGTTCGTTCGAGTGAACATGCACTTCAATCATATCACCTTGTGTTGCATGCCATTCTGTTGCAAAAAGAAGGGTTGAGTAGCCCATCAAGCCTATCCATATCAAAATTCTTATCATATATGCTCCTCAAAAACTAGAAACCTTATAGATAGCAACGATAATATGCCATCATACATTCACTTTGTG
>JALUWH010000226.1 GCA_027019685.1 Ghiorsea sp.
GGGCGGCTTAGGCGCAGATGATGCGTATCTAAACATGGTTTGTGTGGAAAGCGGTAATGCTGCAGATAATACGCTAATCCTAGCTGCTGGTGAGACACATACTTTATCGGTGTGTTATGTAGTGGAATGACTTCTGTAATGGCTAATCGGTTGTAAGTACTAGGGAAGACTTTTGTTTTTAGCCATGCTGGGCTAGAATATGTTGCTGTGGGCTCTGTGGGAGGGTACTCAATGACAATCAATATTTCATACAAAGGTTTCATTATTTTGCTTATTGCCATCGGTTCAGGCATATGGTGGGTGAATACGCAAGATAATGAACAAGCTGTGGTACATCAAAACATTGAGAATAAAGCTAGCGTTCAAGTATCGACTGAGTCAACGGAATCAGTATCAGTGTTTCGTCCTCAGGAGCAAGTGCAACAGCAGCAGGCATCAAACCCTACCTATTTTTCTATAGAGCCTACGATGGATAAAAATATGTTGCCTATGGGCGTGGTATTAACATTTCCCCAAGCACAAAATGCATATAAGAAAGATACACCTATCGATTTGTCGGGCATTGTTTTAGAGCCCCCTTTACCTTTTTCTGGCTATTGGCAATCATCACAGCAGTTTGTTATCCAATGGCAACGCCCTGAAGCGGATACCAGTGATGTAGCAGTGATGGTACGGTCGCTACCAGGTAAAACAAAACCGATTGTTATTGATGTGAAAAATATGGGTCCACATGTGGTGAAAACACCAAGTTGGCAGTTGAATGCCTTTGTACTTGAATCATTTTCTCCCAAACAATATGCCAAAATGAAGATGGTGTGGAATGTTGATTTTCCAGTGAACATCTTGAAAAAGTCGATTGTTTTTCGTGTACAACGGACGACACAAGCTATATGGGAAGAAGTGCCTGCCAATCGTATTGAAGTGGTGAAGGATATGAACCACAATTTCTTAATTACGATTCGTGATAGAACATTAAAGGGTGGTGAAAAGCTTGGTTTTGTCTTTGTACATGGCGAAAACATTGATGGTAGGAAAGTGCAATCGAATGTCGCACAATATATTACTTTGCAATTGCCTACAAAAATTGAAATTGGGCATATTACAGCCACGGAAGGTAGTGATTTCTTTGCGATAAATGTGCCATTTTATGTGCGAGGACAAAGGAACCAGTATGTTTCATATCAGCCTCGTATTGATGCCATGCTTGCTAAGCCTTTTGTTCAGGTTTCTCCAGATGTTGATTTTGAAGTGGTACCTGGTTTAGGTAACTTTCGTTTGGTTGGTGCATTTAAACCAAAAACAAAGTATGAAATCACACTATTACCTGGTCTAAAAGGTACAAAACATGAATATTTGGCACAGAAAGTGACCAAAATAGTGCAGACACCTTCATTTAAACCAACATTAAGCTTTTTGAACAAAGCGCGTTACATGCCTAAATTGGATGGTGCAGAAATTGCATTTGAATATAGAAATGTAGATGCGATGTCTGTGGTGGTGAAGCGTGTACCACCACAAAACCTTGTGTTTTGGATGGCACAGAACCAAACCACTGATGCAGTTGCTGAACAAGTCTTTAAAACCCAATTGAAATTGGAAATGAAAGCGGATAAAAAAGTCCGAGGTTCGATTGGTTTATCAGAGATGACCAGTGCTGGTAAAGGTGTTTATGAGGTGCTGTTGTATCAACGGCATAAAAATAATGCTGAAGTGTTTACAGACTCAGCGATGATTGTAGTGACAGACTTGGCAGCCATTGCCAAAAGAGATGCCGCTGATCTATACATTTGGACGCGAACAGCTAAAAACTTTACCGCCAAAGGCAATGTGCGTGTTAAAGTGATGAGTTTTAACAATTTTGAAATCGCTTCTTGTACGACTAATGATGAAGGTGCGTGTATATTAAAAGGGGTGATGAAGCAGCCTAAGAAACCCTATGCACTTATTTTATCTACTGATGATGACTTATCCTATATGCGCTTTAGTGATGTGGTATTGTCCAATGGTGATGCGCAGGAAAACTTGCGTGCTTATGGCATGAATAAAACAGCCTTAGAAGCTTATATTTATGCATCTAGGGGCGTGTATCGACCTGGGGAAACGGTGAACCTTGCGGCTGTGGTTTGGAGTGGGGAACGAAAATCAGCCAAAGGTGTACCATTGCATTGGAAAGTGCTCTCGCCAAGACAAAAGGTCGTGAAAGAGGTTCATGTTCGCAGCTCGGACTTTGGTGTAACAAGCTTGAATGTGAAGCTTGATGACTATGCTGGAACGGGTAAATATCAGGTTGTTTTGAGCAGTGGTGAGAAGCAATTAAATACATATGGTTTCTTTGTAGAAGAATTTGTGCCTGAGCGCATTGGTTTGAAGGTAAGCAGTAAGGTAAAACAATACACCGTAGCAGAAGACATTAAATTTGATGTGGATGCAAAGTATTTGTTTGGTCCACCTGTTGCAGAAGGCAGCTATAAGGCACGTTTTTCTTTAAAACCTGCATGGTTTACAGTGCCTGGTCATAAGAATTTTTCTACAGGTGAATACAGTTTAAATACGCAGGCAGCGATGGTGTTGCAGCCTATTGAAGGTAAGTTAGACAAAGATGGTTTGGCACAACTCAATATTTCAGTTCAGGGTATGGAGGGTGCTTTTCCAACAGTGATGAAATTGGTAAGCAATGTGGATGTTACCGAATCAGGTAGTGGTCGGGTTACCCATCGCAGTGCATCCGTGTTGGTTTCTGCATATGATAAGATTATAGGTTTGCGAAATATTGAAGCCAAAGGTGGAAACATAAACTTTGAAGGCAAGTTGTTTACACCCCAAGGTCAGGATGTCAAACAAGATGCTAAAATTCAGTTGTCGTTATATCAGATTTATAGCAATTGGACTTATGCTTGGAATCCAAGATTAGGTTACAACACATGGCAAAGTGAAGATATTTTGATGCGCGAAGGTGACATTACAATTGTTGACATGAAGCAAGGGCACTTTGAGGCACAACTTCATACGCAAATGGCGTGGGGCAGGTATGTTGTCCGAGCACAAGCTGTGGATAGTAAGCAGGTGTCGGACTTGGTCGTTGCTATGGGTTACTCATGGGGTCGAAATGTCAGTGGCAATAAGCCGCGTTCTCCCGACCAAATCGAGTTGATTGCATCGGTAAAAGAAGCGCATGTTGGTGATGATGTAACCTTTAATTTTGATTCACCATTTGCAGGTCAGGCATTGTTTGCGCTTGAAGCCGAAACCGTATTGGAAAGCCAGTGGACTGCTGTGAAAAAAGGACACAATAGTATCACGATACAAACGCCTGATTTTTTACCCAATGTATATGCTTCATTGTTGGTGATTAAGGACCCGAAAGAAGGGCATATGTATGTGCCTGCTCGGGCGTGGGGCAGTGCCTCGTTGAAAGTGATTCCACAAGATTTTATTCTCAATGTATCGACCACCGTACCTGATACCATGCGTCCAGGGAATGATTTGGTTATCCAATTAAACAGTAATAATGCTAAGTCTACTGAATATACTGTTGCGGTTGTGGATCAAGGTATTCTACAACTTACACGTTTCCAAACACCAAAACCGCTTGATTATTTCTTTGAGCCACGTCGTTTGGGTGTTTCGACATTTGAAACCATTGGTTGGACATTTCCTCGTAATATGGCGAAAAAACAAGGGCAAATTGGTGGTGGCGCAGATGCCGCAAAAAATGCTACGGGTAGGGTGATGCCTGTGCGTTTGGTATCTTCATGGTCAGGTGTGGTGCAATCAGATGCACAAGGTAAAGCGGAAGTGCGTGTGCCAATTCCTTCGTTCCAAGGCAAGGTGCGGGTAATGGTTGTGGCTGCACAAGATGGAAAAGTGGGGCATAGCGAGAAATTTGTTACCGTGCGAGATCCTTTGGTGATGCAGCCTACCTTGCCACGCTTCCTACAATGGGGGGATAGCTTTGAAATCCCTGTGTTTGTTGTGAACATGACAGGAAAGACACAAAAAGTGAAAGCAACTGTATCAGCTTCGCAAAGTGTATTGCTCAAGCAAACAACGCAGGTGGTTGAGATTGCTGATATGCAGTCTGCTACGTTATTCTTCCCTGTTGAAGTTCAGGCATTTGATGGCAAAGCATCATTTCAGTTTAAGGTCGAAGCAGGGGACATAGAGACGAAGGATAGCTCAACTTTGCCCATTATTCCGCTTTCACCAGAGCAGACTACGCATTTGGTATTACCCACAGATAAAAGCTTTAAACTGGCGGACTATATACCTGATAATTTGCGAGATAATGGCTTGAAAGTACGCTTTGCGGTGAGTGCGCTTCCGTATATATCTGAGTTGAAACGCTTGGGTTATTTGATTCGTTACCCTTATGGTTGCATTGAGCAAACAACATCAAGCACCATGCCTTTGTTGTATGTGGAGAAAGTGTTGGCTGCGACCAACCCTGAAGCACTGCAAGGTAAAAATATAACAGACATGGTATATCGCGGTCTAAACCGTTTGTTAAGCATGCAAACGATTTCAGGTGGTTTTGCGTATTGGCCAGGTGGTGCAGAGCCAGTGCTTTGGGGTACGGCTTATGCAACACACTTGCTGCTCAAAGCCAAAGAGGAAGGTTATGATGTGCCTCAACATGCTTTGCAAGATGCCTTGACCTTTATGGAAGAAGCATTAACAACACGACAATATCAGTGGCGTAATCAGCGGTATTATTATACCAATGCAGAACCCTATATGGCATTTGTACTTGGCCTTGCAGGTAAACATCAAAAATCATTGATTCGTAAGTTGGCAAAACAGGGCTCATGGCGTGGTGGCAGGGTGTTGGAAAACCGCTTTTTGATTATGCTGGCTGCACATATGGCAGGAGAAAAGCAGTTGGCTGAACAAATGATGAAAGATTATAACCTATTAAGCATCGTGGATGCTAAAGGTAGAGATTATAACGGCAGTTATTGGTCATCATCACGAACGGATGCGATGCGATTGAGCTTGGCTGAAGATGTCTGGCCCAATGATTCACGTTTGCACGCTCTAACACAGAAAGTAGCTAAGAAACTAGCGCATGCACGCTATTTGAATACACAAGAAGTGGCATGGTCTGTGAGTGCGTTAGGTAAAATTGCTAGTCGCTATCAAGGCGCTTCTATCGAAGGAATAGGGCTAAAAGTGGGCAAGAAAATATTGCCGCCGAGCAGCCAAGATAAACAGGTTACGGGTTGGCATTTTTACAATACACAAGTGCCCTTGGACAAATCTTTAAGTTTGCAATTCAAGGGTGATAAAGCACCGTTTTTATATGCCACAGTATCGGGATATAGCAAAAGCCTTGCAGCACTTACAACCAGCACATCGCTTGCGATTAAGCGTGATTATTTATCACTACAGGGTAAACCTATAGATATTACGCATATCAAGCAGGGTCAGTTGCTGGTCGTGCGCCTATCTTTATCCAACCATTCAGGCAATACATTGGATAATATTGCGGTGTCAGATCGTATTCCTGTTGGTTTTGAAATTGAAAATACCAATTTAGGACGCAATGATGCCATGCCTTGGATTGATGAAAAAATGGTGTTTAAACCTGAATACGTGGATAGAAAAGATGATAGAATCAATATCTTTGGCAGTGTGCCGCGTGCTTCACAAGCTGCTCGTAGCTTGCAGTACCACTATATTGTTCGGGCTGTGAGTGTGGGTAATTTTACAGCGGCTCCAGCCAAAATAGAAGCCATGTATGAGCCTGAAAAACATGCATATTCAGGTTATGATAAAGTCAGTATTCAGAAGCCTTAATCCATTTAGATATTATCATCGGATATTATATCTGGTGATAGTGTGTAGCCTTATTTTTGTATTGGCTTTGTGGTTGCTTCCCTTGCCTAAACGTATTGCCGTCGATTATTCAGTGATGGTATATTCACGTGATGGAGTGTTGCTACGTCCTTATTTGGCAGAGGGTGATGTTTGGCGTTTTCCTGTGGATATAGATGCACTACCTGCATTTGTTATCCCTGCATTGTTAGCACGAGAAGATAAACGTTTTTATCAGCATATAGGGATTGACCCCATGGCAATTGGTCGTGCTGTATTGCAGAATATTCAATCACAACGTGTGATTAGTGGGGGCTCTACGATTACCATGCAGTTGGTGCGGCTACTAGAGCCTAGACCGCGCACTTTATGGTCCAAGCTGATTGAAGCTTTTCGTGCCATACAATTGGAAACACATTTAACTAAAAAAGAAATCTTAAGCCTGTATTTATCCTATGCGCCTTACGGCGGCAATATCGAGGGTATTCATGCTGCATCGTATATTTATTTTGGTCATGCTGTATCTGAGATTACAGCAGGTGAAATGGCGATGTTATTACTTTTGCCACAAGCACCATCGCGCTGGTATGCTTTTAATGAGCAACAGTGGAAAAATGCTAAAGCTAGGGTGTTGGATGAGTTGTTTGATAAACATATCATCACAGATAAACAACGGCGATTAGGCATACTTGAGTCTGTGCCCAAGCACCGCCTTGCTATGCCTATGTTAGCACCCCATTACACAGATTATTTGAAGAAAAAATATCAACAACAGCACCTGCAAAGCAGTATTTCGATTGATGTGCAGCGTATGGTTGAGCAAATGGTAGCGAGGATTTACCATAAATATCAGGAGCTTGGCATACATAATGTTTCAATTTTGGTGGCTGATAATAAAAGTAGGGAAGTCCGTGCTGCGATTGGCAATTTTGAGTATTTGAGTGGAAAAAATGGGCAAAGCTTTAGTACTTTTGACGTTGCCCGCTCGCCAGGGTCAACGTTAAAACCTTTTTTGTATGCCATGGCACTGGAGACGGGGAGGTTGCTGCCACAGAGCTTGTTGCTGGATGTACCCTCACATTACGAAGAGTATAAGCCAGGTAATTTCTCAGGTAAATATTTGGGTTTGGTTACGGCAGAATATGCCTTATCACAATCGTTGAATATCCCCTTTGTTCGGCTGCTTAAAGATGTGGGTGTAGAGCATTTTTTGAGCTACTTAGAGTCTGGGATAGGTTGGGAGTTTGATCGCAGTAGAGGCTTGGGTTTGTCGGTGATTATTGGGGGTATAGAGCTTACACCGCTTCAATTGCTGGCATTGTATGTAAACTTGGCAAATCACGGTTTGTCAGCACCACTACATTTGCAACCCAATACCAATATACAATCACAACCTTGGTTTTCAGAAGGCACGATTATGTTGTTGGAAGAAGCTTTGAGTAAGCGCGATCGCCCTGATTTTCCTGCACGCAAAGATTTTTCCAAATATCGCTCTGATGTGCGTTGGAAAACAGGCACCAGTCAGGGGCGACGTGATGCGTGGAGTATTGGTTATAACGAGCAATATACGGTGTTGGTCTGGTTTGGTAATCTAGACCAAAAACCCAGTCAGTTTTTAACAGGTTCCACTGCTGCAGCTCCTATAATGTTTGAAATACTGGAAGGTTTAGATAAACAAAAAAGTACAGCAGCGGTTCGCAACCATCGTGGCATAGCCCTAGAAGAAATTGAGGTGTGTGCATTTTCAGGTTATACACCTACCTCTGCGTGCCCCAAAACAAAAACAGTGTTGGCACTTCGAGAACATCCACTGCATCAAACATGTCCTTTTCACAAGCAAGTGTTGGTAGATAAGAAAACAGGTTTAAGGGTTTTTAAAGGTTGTGACAAAGGCATGCAAACACAAAGCAAGCGATTGTTAGATTTACCTGTGTTGGTAAGACGCTGGTATGGTGTACGCCAAGGAACGACATTGACGTTACCCGCAGTTCATTCAGCATGTGAAAGCAAAGCGACTGAGCATGGTTCATTGGAAATTATGCATCCTAAACAAGATGATGAGTATATTTTACTGCCATCTTTTGGCAGAGAGGATGTGATTATTGATTTAAATATTGAGTCTTCTTCAGGTTACACAAATGTGAGCTGTTTTTTGAATGGTAAACAAATGCAAGATTTGTCATCGGTTGATGCACGCCATCTACAGTTGAAACGTGGTGATTATTATTTATTTTGCAGCAATATTCAGGGTGCAAGTGATGAAGTGTTTTTCCGCGTAAAACCTACTTCGGCATATTAGTTTAGAGCATTCCAAGAAAAATCTAGTCACAAGATAAGGGGTGAGGCTTCATCTTTATTATAATACTGGGTATTTATTAATTGTATTGAGTATGTTTTGTTCATAAGGAGAGCGTAGTTTCCAACAAATATAACTTACGTGTAGTTCTGAAAGTGCAAAGTTGAAAAGTTGGTCTGTATCACCTTGTGGGAAAACATGCTCAAAGTTGCTCGGTAATCCCCCCGAAAAATGTTTGAGTTTATAAGTAGAATTTTCTAGTAATATAAACAGGAGATTTTACGATGAAGAAATCTAGGTATAGTGATAGTCAGATAATCAAAATTTTGAAGGAAGCAGA
>JALUWH010000227.1 GCA_027019685.1 Ghiorsea sp.
AGGTATCAGCTTTAAAGGTAAAAACATCACACTCATACTTTATAACCCCTATGCATGGCAACGACACCACCCGTCATATTGTCATATCGCACCAAAGAGAATCCTGCTTGTTGAATCCATTTTTCAAAACGCTTCTGGTCTGGAAAACGGCGAATAGATTCAACAAGATATTGGTATGAGTCTCTATCTCCCGTAATCATTTCACCCATAGCAGGAATCACATTAAATGAGTAAGTATCATAAAGTACATCAAGCATAGGTAAGACTGGTTTAGAAAATTCCAAACACATAAACTGACCGCCTGGTTTGAGTACACGATAAAACTCAGCAAGACCAGCTGGCACATCCACAAAGTTACGAATCCCAAAAGCAATGGTAACCAAGTCAAAGCTATTATCCGCAAATGGAAGCTTGGTTCCATCTGATTGAATACAATCAGCAGTAGCTGGCAGCAAACCTTTATCCAGCGTGCGTCTCGCACCTTCTTTAAGCATAGGGCCATTCAAATCTGTTAATACGACTCTTGCTTGGCGATTCACCTTATTTAACAAACCAATGGCGATATCACCTGAACCCGCAGCTACATCCAAAGCCCTACCACCTTTAGGCAACACTGCCTTAGCAATAAAGCTACGTTTCCACAAGCGGTGCATACCACCACTCATCACATCATTCATAATATCATATTTATAAGCAACAGAAGAAAATACTTCCATAACTTTACCTGCTTTTTCATCTGTAGAGACAGTTTCAAAGCCAAAATGCGTTTGTTCTGTTAAGGATTGTTCATTCATGGGGCAAGCGTAACAGCGAAGTTACTTATTGTTGACTATTAAATTGATAGCGAACAGGAACTCAAAAAGTTTAAGAGGTTTGAGGTACAGAAGAAGCGGATACTTCGGCTTGTTGCGTTGTTTTATCTTCAAGCTCTTCAATGACCCATGCTGTTTCATCGGCAAGCAAGGCTTTTACAACTTTGCAATTCATCGCATGTCCACTACGCACACCTTCAAAAGCACCAACAATAGGGTAACCTGCTAAAAATAAATCGCCGACTGTATCCAATACTTTATGGCGCGCACATTCATCCACATAACGTAAGCCACCTTCATTGAGTACACCGTATTTATCCAAAACAACAGCATTATCCATAGACCCACCAAGCGCAAGCCCAGCCTTTTGTAAAGCCTCAACCTCATGAATAAAACCAAATGTACGCGCCCTACTTACTTCACGAGCATAACCTTGTCTTGAAAAATCAAAACTTACTTTGCAGTCCGACAGTAAAGGGTGGTCATAATCCAAATGGTAGGCAACACGAAAACCTGATGCAGGGTATAAAGCACAAGATTTATCATCCTCTTCAATGCTCACACGTTTCTTGATTCGCAATACTTTTTTTGCTTTATCTTGCTCAACAATACCAGCACACTGAATCAGAAAAATAAAAGGAGAGGCAGAGCCATCCATCACAGGAACTTCAGCACCACTAACTTCAATACGAGCATTATCAATACCTAAACCAGCCAATGCAGACATAATATGTTCTACAGTAGCAATCGTAGCTTCACCACGACCAATCGTGGTACATAAACGCGTATCCACAACCGAATCAACATGCCCTTTGATTTCAACACCCAAATCTGAACGTACAAACACAATACCTGTGTCCACATCAGCAGGATTCAATACAAGCTCAATTTTTTTACCTGAATGTAAACCAATACCACTGCAGCGAATCGGGTGGTCAAGTGTGCGTTGTTTTACCACGATAAACTCCTTTGGTATGTGAAATCAAGCTACTCTACATAAAAAAGAGCATACTTATTTCGCAGAATATAACCCAAAAGAAAGGAAAAGAAAGTTTTTACTGCGCTTAGTTATAAAGACTGCTAATCGAACGCGCATCATATATACGCATAATCGCTTCGCCCATAAGTGAACCAATGGATAATACACGCACTTTGCCTGTATCCAGAATCGCCTGAGGCTGTGCAATACTATCTGTAATCACAAGCTCATGCATAGCCGATGCTGAGATACGTTCAGCAGCTGGCCCTGATAGTACGCCATGCGTTGCATAAGCCGTCACCTTGGTAGCGCCGCGCTCCATCAATGCATCTGCTGCACCACAAATTGTACCTGCTGTATCCACAATATCATCCACGAGTATGCAATGTTTACCTTCAACATCACCAATGATATTCATCACTTTCGCCACATTGGGTGCTGGGCGGCGTTTATCAACAATAGCAATATCAACATGCAAACTTTTCGCCAAAGCTCTTGCTCTCACCACACCACCTACATCTGGAGAAACAACAATGACATCGTCTTCATCTGTAGAGTTATCGCGAATATCCTTGGCAAACAATGGTGCTGCAAAAATATTGTCTACAGGGATATTAAAGAAACCTTGAATTTGCGTAGCATGTAAATCCATGGTTAAGACTCGGGTTACACCAGCAGTGGTTAACATGTCTGCAACCAACTTGGCTGAAATCGGCGTACGACCCGCACTTTTCCTATCTTGCCTTGCATAACCAAAATACGGAATCACCGCACAAATTTGTCGAGCTGATGCACGTTTAGCCGCGTCAATCGCAATCAGAAGCTCCATCAAATTATCATTGGCAGGCACTGACGTACTTTGTAAGAAGAAAACATCCAAACCACGAATTGTTTCTTGATATTGGAGGAAAATTTCACCATCAGAAAAGCTTTGAATATGCATCTCGCCCAGTGGCATACCAATATGTGTACACATATCTGCTGCTAACTTAGGGTTTGAAGTACCTGAAAACAAGCGGAACTTTTTAACATTGCTCATCAGAGAGAGCCTCCGTCTAAACGACACATCAATCAAAAAACGTCAGTAATAAAATGGCTGGGGCGGCAGGATTCGAACCTGCGCATGACGGGATCAAAACCCGCTGCCTTACCGCTTGGCTACGCCCCAATTTTACATGCTAACAATGGATGCTCCGGTAAAAAATGACCCGTATGAATCCATGTAGCCAGCTTATGTTTTTGCAAATATTTTGCAAGCTCACAAGCTTGTTTGGATGAATGACAAACCGCTACACAAGCTGATCCACTTCCACTCATCCATGCCCGTTCCGACTTCTCTTTCATGGTTGTTAACATCGCCAACAACGGTGAACATAAAGTAGCTGCACTCTTTTCTAAGTCGTTATAACCTAAATCAAAACTTACAGCACCCGAACGGGCGCGCACTGTAGCGACAGTTTTTTCGTCCGTCAATGTATGAAATTCATTTTGATCAAAGTGGACAAATGCCGCAGCCGTTGAGACTCCTTCACCAGGCCAAGCCAGTACAATATTTTGTTGCGGAACAACACCCTGATAAGCAGTTAACTTCTCACCTATACCATAAGCCTGACTTGCCTTACCAAATAAAAAACACGGGATATCCGCACCAAACTTTACGGAAAAATCAATCAGCTCCTCTGTTGTACAATGAACTTCCCATAATTGATTCGCTACCCACAATGCCGTTGCCGCATCGGACGAACCGCCGCCCAAACCTGCCATAGCTGGCAGCTTCTTATCTATGAATACATCTAACCCTAAGTTAACTTGATGTTCACGCCTAAAGGCTGACAAAACTTGGTGAACCAAGTTTTTCTCTCCACTTAATGTGCCATCACTACAGCGAACATCTAATTCTTCTGATAAAACAATCGATAAAGCATCCCCAATATCCACATAAACAAAACTCGTATCTAAGGTATGGTAACCATGATCTGTTACACCTGTAACAGCCAGATGTAAATTCACTTTGGCTGGGGCAGGATATGTCTTACTCATGAAAAATAACCACCGCACGTCGCCCATGTTTCATGTCGGTAATCTCAACGCGCCGTTGTCCACCAAGCCACTTTATTTTTAATGACACGGTATCCCAAATACCTTGCCAAACACCATTGCCCTTCGCCTTCATGCTTGGCGGCATATTTCTCGCAAACACCTTAGCCAAAGTCCACGGTGGCAGTAAAATACCCATATCTAACAAACTTTCTTTTGGAAGGTATCGCCACTGTTGGGTTTGAGAACTATCTCGCCAACGCATGCTATGCCCTAACCACGCAACATCCACCACTCGTCCTGACAAACCATGTGTTAAACGAAGTTGACCTTTTTCAGACGTACCTTGCCAGTCCACATCAACTTGAAAACGTTTTTCAGGACTTATCACCAACAAACGCCCCGAAAAAGTTGTGATCGGTTCAAATTTCTGTGGTACATCGCTATGTTTGACACAACTAGCCATCAGCAATACCAACACAAGTAGTTGTACTCCATACCTCAACATCACATTAACCCGTGACGAATTTTACCTTGTATACCACTCGGGTTATCATGTTTAAGTTGCAAAGCTTTTTGCCAATGCTGACGTGCCGCATCATGTTGACCAGCCTTCCAAAACATATCACCCAAATGTTCCTGCATCACAGCATCATCAGACACCAATTCCACAGCTTTACGTTGCACATCCACAGCCTGTTGATACTTGCCTTGCTTAAAGTATACCCATGCCAAAGAGTCTAAGTAATAACCATCTTTAGGTTTTTGTTGCAGTGCTTTTTCAATCATCGCCAAGGCATCGCCAAGGCGAATACCCCGGTCTGCCAAGCTATAACCATAAAAATTGAGTGCTTCGGCATGATTGGGATGCTGCTCAAGCAGTAAATTCAATGTTTCGTCCAGATGCTTAAAATCTTTGCCTGCCTCTAAAGCAACTGCACGATTAAATAACAACACGGGTGAAAATTCCAAAGCTAAGGCAGGCTCAGTTTCTTTGAGAAGTTGAACATAAGCCTTTTGCTGCAACCTAAGGTTCGACAGCATTTCATAAACAGCAATATTCTTTGGATAGTCCTTAATTAGTTTATCCAACCTTATTTCCGCAGCTTCGAGTTTATCACCCGCTATAGCCATACTCACCAAACGAAGTTGAGCCTCCACATAAAATGTATGATACGATTTTAATTTCTTATACGCCGATGTAGCTTCTTTATCTTGCCCTTGTGCTTCCAAACTCGCCGCCCAGTAAAAATAGGCTGTAGCCTGTTCATCTGAAATCCGCTTTTGTGGTGATTGCGGCTCAAACTTTTGTACAGCTTGAGCAAAAGCTTGAGATGCCTTCTTAAATTCAGCCAATTGATAATAAACCTTACCTAAAGACATATATACAGAACCTGCATTTGCCGTCAAAGGAAGCAGGTGTTTAAACATGGTTGCAGCTTCTTTGAGCCGCTCTTGCCTCACATATAGATTAGCCAGTATAGAAAAAGACTGTACAGCATCTGCACCATGTTTATCAATATATGCTTGAAGTAGTTTTTCAGCCTTAGTCACATCACCAACCTGCTCGGCAAGCTGGCTACGTTTTAAAACAACATCTTCATGATCAGGATACTTCACCTGCATAGCTTGTAGCTTTTTATCCGCTGCTTTGTAATCTTTTTGCTGTATAAACAATTGAACTTGCGCCTCATATAAGCGCACATCAGGCACAAGTTTAATACCTGCTTTCAACAGGTTATGTGCTTGCTTATACTCAGCTTGCCTTGCATACATGCGCACTAAAAGAAGGCGAACCTGAATGTTTTTCGGTTGTGTTTGTAATAAATTCTTAAGCAACATTACAGCCTGCTGTTGTTGTCCATTAAGCATCAATACACGCGCATAAAGTAATTGATAATCCGACAACTCTTGGGCTGATAAAGCTTGAATATCTTCAGTCGAAACCGACTCCATCACTTGCAATGCTTCAGCAACTTGATCAGCACGACCTGAGTGTAAATACAAATCAACAAGCTCTATCTTTAAAGAAAATGTATCAGGGTCTTTTTTAATCAGGGCTTTTAAAAACCGGGTCGCCAAACCAAACTGACCTTGTTGCATAGACTCTTGGTAAGCCAAGTATAAGAAGGTGGCATCCATTCGCTCTAAAGACATTGCAACATGTTGCTTGGGCTGAGCTTGTGTTTTGCCTTTACTGGCCACACCATCACCCGTATGTTTTACTGTGTTTGCGCAACTTGCCAATAACAACAATGCGACCAAGGAAAAAAAACGTTTATTCATGGGCTAACCATGCGGTCTTAACTCTGATGAGGCAACCTCTGAAATTTACCACCCATGCTAACTTCATCCGTCACAACCCAACAATTGACCTCAGCCACCTTTCCATCACACACGCTAACAATAGGGTAGACAAAACCTTCCCATGCACTGGTTAAGTCTGTTGGGGATGGTTTGGCAGGACAATCAGGGTGAGAGTGAAACACACCAATGATTTCTTTGTCACTACCGCGAAGCTCTGTATCAATGGTTTGATAGCCAGCAGGATCCAACTGAAACCTGTCGGCAGCACGCTCTTCATTAAGGTTCTCAACTTGACGAACATCACTCACCTGCCAACCTTGTGCATCAGCCGTGCCAATCAGCAAACCACATATTTCATCAGGGTAACCTTGCGCTGCAATATCTTGCATCATTTGCATGGCTTCAGGAGCAAACCTACAAAACTGTTCACTTTCACCATCTTCCAACACTGCCAAATAAGCAGTGCTCAAAAAACGTTCAGGTACTGGAATGTCTATTTTACTCACTTATAGAACCTTAGAAAACTGTTTTTGTTCTGTTTTATGACGCAGATGTTCATCAAACACCATAGCAACATTACGAATCATCAAACGCCCTGCTGGTAAAACACGCAGCTCTGTGTCCGACAATTCAAGCAAACCATCAGCTTGCATCTCCTGCAAATCTGCCAAAGCATCTGAAAAGTGTTGATTGAAACTGATACCAAACTCATGTTCAAACGCAGAGAAGTCTATTTTGAAGTCACACATGAGTCGCATAATCACGGCACGCCTCAAATGGTCTTCTTTGGATAAAGTATAACCACGAAAAACAGCCAAACCATCGTCTTCAATCGCTACTTGATAAGCATCCATCTCTTTTTGATTTTGAAAGAAGTTACCACCCACATAACCAATCGAAGTTAGACCTAAACCAATCAGGTCACAATCAGCATGGGTAGAATAACCTTGGAAGTTTCGATACAACTTACCCTGACTTTGTGCAATCGTTAATTCATCCTCAGGTTTAGCAAAGTGATCCATGCCAATAAACATATAGCCCGCATCAATGAGCTTATGAATACTATGCTCTAAAATATTTAACTTTTCTTGCGCACTAGGCATGGCTGATGCATCAATACGCCTTTGTGGCATAAACATTTCAGGCAAATGTGCATAATTAAACAAAGCTATTCTATCTGGGCTAAATTCAATGATTTGATTCAAGGTTGCATCAAAAGTTTCCACGGTTTGATGCGGCAAGCCATACATTAAATCAATGTTCATCGACTTAAAACCTTCTCGTCGTGCATCATTAAGCACATTGAGCGTCACTTCCTTGCTTTGAATACGATTCACTGCCTTTTGCACTACAGGGTCAAAGTCTTGTACCCCCATACTCATGCGATTAAAACCAACATCCCGTAGTGTTTTTACCGTTTCTGGCGTGCACTCTCTGGGATCCATTTCAATGCTGTATTCGGCACTATCATCATCTGCAAATTGAAAACGCTCTTTCAATTTTCCCATCAAGTCCCTAATTTGTTTATCATTAAGAAACGTTGGTGTACCGCCCCCAAAATGAAGCTGGGTCACAGGGCGTGTTTTGCCCACTAAATCGGCAACTGCATCAATTTCTTTAAATAATAAATCCAAATAAGGCTGCGCCCTATCATATTGTTTGGTCACAATTTTATTGCAGCCGCAATAATAACACACGGTATTACAAAATGGGATGTGTATATATAATGATAAGGAAGCATCATCCTCAGCCACCTTTTTAAGTGCACTGGCATACACCGATGAACCCACACCATTATGGAACATGGGAGCAGTTGGGTACGATGTATATCGCGGCCCTGCTTTATCATGTTTCTTGATAAGTTCTAGATTAAATAGCTCCGAGCCCGTTACTTCCGCCATTGTTTATTCAGCATGCTTGCTTTGAACAAATGCAACCACCGCCTGAATCTCATCCGCCGACAACTTATGCCCAAATTTTGGCATACGTTTTCTACCATTGGTCACGGTTTCAATCAGCATGTCCGTATCCATATTCATGCTAGCCACCGCAGGGCCAACTTTCTTTTTATTGATGGCATGACACATTTTACATTTTTTCTTAAAGATTTTTGCTCCATCTGGCATATCCGAGGCCATACCAACCTGAGATGATAGAGCTACCCCTGCAACAAGT
>JALUWH010000228.1 GCA_027019685.1 Ghiorsea sp.
GCCACGTTTGGTGCGTCATGCGGCAACATTAAAGGCGATGGGCATTAATACGGTTGCAATTAATCCAAATATTCATCCTGATTTTCCAGAAGATAATGTGGATGCGATGCGTGAGAAGTTGGATGAGTGGAATATAGATTTTCTATACCTTGCCGATGAAACGCAAGAAGTTGCCAAGGCTTTTGATGCGCAGTGCACACCTGATATTTATATGTTTGATAAAAATGGTGAGCTTTATTATCACGGTCGTATTGATGATTACTGGAAAGATGAAAGTAAAGTCACACAAGAAGAGCTGTTACCTGCTGCAGAAGCTTTGGTTGCAGGCAAAGCAGCACCACAACCTCAGCATCCAACCATTGGTTGTTCAATCAAGTGGTTAGACTAATTTTTAGATTGAAAAAATGAATGAAACCGAAAAGGATAAAATATGAAAATATATGTAAAAATAAGTGCTCTTTCTTTTGTCTTTTTTAGTTTTCTTGTGTCTGCTCAGGCGGGTGATGTAGTTAAAGGTAAGGCGATTTTTGACCGACTGTGTTTTCACTGCCATAAACCCAGTTATGATGATAAATTTGCACCAGGTTTGGCTGGTATTACAGAGCGTAGAGATACAGAATGGCTGCATAGTTTTTTGCAAAACCCAAGTAAAATGCTTAAACATGATGAGTACGCGCAAAATTTAAAAGCAAGTAATCCTTATAATTTAACGATGCCTACCTTGCCTGAATTGCAGGATAAACAAAATAGAGAGGATATTATTGCTTATTTAGACACATTGGATAAGTAGTTACTCCAGTTCCTCTAAACCTTTCACTACAGCAGCTGATAATGCTTCAATGGCTTCTACATCTTGGGTAGCACCAGCCACATCTCCAGCATTAAACTTGGTGACAGCTTGCTTGGCTAACCTATGCATGTCAGCATGAGGTGACTCAATACCGTTGAATGATGGGCAACTACCAAATTCAACTTGCCCGTTGCTGTAGTACCATTTACCTAAACGGCAATTATGGTGGTCGGTGACTTCGCTAATATCAATGCTATCGCGCCCTGAAATCATATCTATTAAACGTTTTTTCCAAAACATATGGTCGCTTTTAGCAAGCTGAATCACAGCATTGGTAATTTTCAGCTTTGAAAACTCTTGTAAGTCTGCGCGTAGTGCAATATCCATTTCATCGGTTGTATTTAGGCTTTGCTCAGCTTGGGTATCCATCACTTTCGCATCAGCATGACAATGAGTAACACCTTCTGCAATTTCAGTGGATGCAATGGCCTGTTCTTTGGTGGCGTGGTGCATACCATGTACACTTTCATCCACCTGTTGCATGTTGTATACAATGGTATCCATAGAAGACTGTGTGGTTTCAACAATAGATGATGCATTAGCGACTGTTTCTGACATTTCGCCTAAGCGCGTAACGACAGCGGAAACTGATTTTTGTATGCTGACACTTTTTTCTACAATATTATCAGCGGCATCTTTGGTTTGATGGGATAGTTGTTTGACCTCGCCTGCAACAACAGCAAATCCACGACCAGCATCGCCAGCACGTGCCGCTTCAATTGTAGCATTTAAAGCAAGTAGGTTGGTTTGGTCAGATATTTTTTGTATGGTTGTTAATAAGCTATCTATTTCTTTGGATACACTAGCAAGTCGTTGTACTTCATTGGTAACATTGTTCATCTGTTGTGTTGTGGCATGGATAACATCAAATACTTGCTTCATAGACTGACTTCCTTCATCCACAGCAATTTTTGCTTGTTCACTTTGGCTGCCAACTTTATCAGCTTGCTCTGCAATCATTTGTACGGTAATGCTCATTTCTTCGGTTGCCGATGCCATGGTTTCAGTGCGTTGGGCTACACCATCCGCAAGTTGTTGTAACTTTGCCATATTGATGGTGTTTTCAAAGCCTGTCATCGTTAGTTCAACTTTATCTTTTAACTCTTTAAATTGCATTTGATCCAGCCATTGCATCATATGATTGGCAGCATTAGCTAGGGGGTGGTCGTTGCTTATTCTAAAAGTAAAGTCGCCGTTAGATACGGCTTGAAATAAAGTTTCAATTTCTGCTACATGATTTGCTTCCAAATTAGGCTCCTTTCAATGTATCACTGATGAAAGTGAATAAGCAAAGGTGATGCCAGTTTTTGTATGTTGAAGTGCTAAGACTTAGACTTTTGGTGTTAAGAGCTGTTGTAGGTATTGGGGGTGTAGACTTTCTTCGAGCTGGTCGGCGAGCATATCTAAAGATGCCAAGGTTCTGTCTTGTTGATTGGTATGGTTTGTTATTTTAAAACCTAGTTCGTGTAACCAAGCTTGACGAAATTCACCTTGTTCAAATAAACCGTGTACATAAGTCCCCCAAACTTGATTGTCTGCCGAACATGCAACAAAAGGAAAGAGGCTTTCATCGGTGTGAGATATACCGTGATGAATTTCATAACCTGTAACCAAGTGTCCTTGCGGAAATCTTGTCGTTTGCTGAACCTGTTGGAGTGTTTTTTCGGGCATCATTTGGGTGTGTATGGGCAATAGGTTTAAACCTTGGCAGCTTTCACCTTCGATACTAGAGGTGAAGGCATCATGAGCCGCGTCTTCAATATGACTGCCCAGCATTTGAAGACCGCCACAAATGCCTAAAACTTTTCCTTGGTAGCGTAAATGTTGTTGGATTTTTTCAACAAAACCTTGTGTTTTGAGCCAGTTTAAGTCTGAAGATACATGTTTGGAGCCAGGTAATATGATTAAGTCACAAGGCTGAAGTTCATCCGTGCTTCGTACAAAAGAGACCTGAATATCTGCATCAGAAGCCAAAGGGTCTAAGTCATCGTGGTTAGACATGCGTGGGTAGGCAATGACGCTAATATGCAGTTGATGTTGTTTTTCAGATGCTTGCTCATGTTTAAAGGGGCTGTCTTCTTCGGGTAAGTCCAAGTCCAGCATAGGTATGACACCAATGACGGGTTTATGGGTATCGTGCTCAAGCCAGATTAAAGCATCATCCAATAAAGTAACATTGCCTCTAAATCGATTGATAAGAAACGCCTGAATTCTATGGCTATGTTTATCTTGTAGAATATCAATGCAGCCTTTGAGGGAGGCAAATACACCGCCTTTATCAATGTCTCCAACCAACCATACGGGCACATCAGCAGCTTGGGCAAAGCCCATATTGGCAATGTCACCATCCATAAGGTTGGGCTCTGCTGGGCAGCCAGCACCCTCTATAATGACCATGTCATATTGTTGTTGTAAGGTGTCAAAGGATTGGAGTACGGTATCGAGCAAGGCAATTCTATCTTTACGGAAACGTTTGGCATGCAAGCGGCCATGGACTTTGCCACGCACAATGAGTTGCGCTTTTTGGTTGCTTTCAGGCTTGATAAGCACGGGGTTCATATCCACAGTAGGTTGAATACCACAAGCAAATGCTTGTAAAGCTTGGGCTCTGCCGATTTCACCGCCATCTGCCGTAACCGCAGCATTGTTGCTCATGTTTTGTGGTTTAAAAGGGGCGACCTTGATGCCATTTCTTGCCAATAAGCGGCAAAGACCTGCGACTAAGACAGATTTTCCAACACCTGAGGCTGTTCCTTGAATCATGAGCGCGTTTGTTTTCATGGTCGAAAACTTATGTAAAACGTAAGCGATAGCAAAAGGTTCGTATCAATCTTGTTGTTTCTTTAGTGAAAATTGGCAGGTTGCGCCCATATTTTCAGGGTTGTATCCCTTTTTGGAGTGTTTTTTTATGAATATTGGTTGTGTAAGTAAAGGTATTGCAATGGCAATCGCTTTGGGTTTAGTTGGCTATTTTGTTGGTCCTATGGCAGGTTTAAACCAAGAAATACCTGTAGGTTCAGTGTTAGCATCGGGTTTGGTGATTGGCTTTTTGTTGGGTGCTTGGGCATTTGGTGGTGGTTCAAGTCGTTCAAATTCAAAAGTGAAACATAATAATACAAATGTATTGTATGTGGGTAATATCCCATTTAAAGCGCGTGAAGAAGAAGTGCAGCGTTTATTTGAAACTTATGGTACTGTTGTTTCAGTACGTTTGGTTCGTGGCGGTCCTAGTCGTCGTCCTAAAGGTTATGGCTTTGTAGAAATGGGCTCTGCTGGTGATGTGAAAGCAGCTTTAGTGTTGAATGGTGAAGAGTTCGCAGGTCGCAAGCTTCGTGTGAACGAAGCCAAAGATAAGAAGTAAGTTTTTTAAACCTCTTTTTTGAAGTGCGCCCAGCGCTTAGGCCAAGGCGCACGACATTCTAATATTTCGCCTGTGCTTGGATGCTCAAAACGAAGTCGCCAAGCATGTAAAGCGAGTCCTTTCCCTTGGATGGATTTGTAATGTTTCGTATCTTCTTTTTCTGCGTATTTAGGGTCACCCAAAATAGCATGCCCTTCTTGTTGTAGTTGTACGCGTAGTTGATGGGTTCTTCCGCTGTGTGGCTGTAAAGCTACAAGACTATATTGCCAGCCTTCATGTTCACGCAACAGTATGGTTTGTAAGTCAGTGATAGCTTCTTGTCCATGTTCGGAATCCACAACCATACGCTCGCCACTTTGGGTCACACCTTTAAGCAGTTTGGACTGCATGCGCCCAGCATAAGGATAGGGGTGCCCTGTTACCCAAGCGAGATATGTTTTGTGGGCATCGCGGTTACGAAAACTTTCGGTCAGTTTACGTAAGGTTTTTAGGTTCTTAGCCAGCAATAAACATCCGCTAGTATCTCTATCTAAGCGGTGTGCCAAGCGTAATTCAGGCAAGTTCAGTTGTACTTTAAGGCGTTCAACTAATCCTACATCATGACCACTGCCACCATGCACAACAATGCCAGCTTGTTTATCAATAATCAGTAAATCATCATCTTCATAAAGGGTGATGAGGTTTTTGATGGCGGGCATCCATGCTTGAGTTTGTTGCTTTGAGACATGTTGTTCAGAAGTATGTTCTTCAGCGGAATGGGGGCGCAGACTGGCTGGTAAAAAAACGCTGTCGCCTTCATGAACGCGAAACTCAGGTTTGATGCGTTTACCATTGACCCTCACGTTACCTTTTCGAATCAAACGTAAAATAAGTGTACGCTTTTCTTGCCCAAGCAGACGACAAAGTACGCGGTCAATGCGACTATTATTTTCATTCTCATCAATAGTAAGGTGAGGTTTCTTTTCGTTTTTTTGTTCTGAACTTGCCAAAGTGGCTCCTGTTTGCTTTAATGGGGCAGATTGTACATGTGTTCCGCGTGTGTGGCGATAGATAGCGAGTATTGTGTCGCGTATCGGTTTGAAAACAAGGATGCTAACATGCAACTTGAGAAGTTAGTCGCTTCGTTCAGACGATATTTACGGAGAGTGAGTCATTTTTTCTTAGGGGCTCACCTTAGCCAACGCCGTGTTGAGCGATGTACAGTAAATAATATGAAAGCCGCCTGACGGTCTTAAATAAGATGCAAATTTTAGCCTGAGCTTGGTGTTTATGTATAACATGCTTGGCTGGGTCATAAAAAATATACTTTGGTACAGCGCTTAGCTTGTTTCAAAGGTTTATACTGTCAGCGGTAAAGGAACCGCAATGAAGAAGTTGATGTTAATCAACGCCTCGCATGAGGAAGAAAGCCGTGTTGCTATTGTCGAAGATGATTTTTTACAAGAGCTAGACATTGAGTCCACGCACAAAGTCCTAACCAAGGGCAATATTTATAAAGGAACCATCACCAAGGTTGAAGCCAGCTTGCAGGCTGCATTTGTGGAGTATGGTGCGCTGCGCCAAGGTTTCATGCCATTGAGCGAAATTCACCCTGATTACTGGAAAGATGGGGTTGATAAAAGCCAAGACCCACGCAATGTAAATATTCAAGATGTATTAGAACCCAAACAATCGGTATTGGTGCAGGTTGTTAAAGAAGAGCGTGGTAATAAGGGCGCTGCTTTAACAACATATTTGTCACTTGCAGGGCGTTATTTGGTATTAAGCCCAAATACAGAGCGCGGTGGGATTTCACGTAAACTTCCAGAAGATGTTCGTCGAGCACTTAAAGAAATTTTATCACAATTAAATGTACCTGAAAATATGGGGCTTATTGTACGCACTGCAGGCCGTGATCAAAAACTAGAAGCCTTGGAACGTGATTATTCATACCTACAACGTTTGTGGGATGAAATTCGTATTAAAAGTGGTACAGCACCATCTCCTTCATTAATTTATTTAGAAGGTGATATGGCAACGCGTGCTATTCGTGATCATTTTAGCGATGATATTCACGAAATTTGGGTGGATAACCATGAGGTTTATACACGGACTAAAAACTTTGTGCATGCGGTATTACCTGGTAAAGAGAAGTTGGTAAAACTATACCGTGGTAAAAAACCCATCTTCCGCCAATATGGTATTGAAAGCCAATGCGAACAAATTCATGAACGTGAAATTCGTTTGCCATCGGGTGGCTCTATTGTGTTTGACCCTACTGAAGCCTTGACGGCAGTGGATGTAAACTCATCGCGCTCCACAGGGCGTAAACATATTGATGACACTGCCTTGGATACCAATCTTGAGGCAGCACGTGAAATTGCTCGCCAACTTCGTATTCGTGATATTGGTGGCTTGGTCGTTGTTGATTTTATCGACATGGCAAACCGCAAACATGGTCAGCAAGTTGAAGAAGAATTACGTGGTGCCACCGCTGCAGACAAGGCCAGAGTGCAGTTTGCCCGCATTTCACGCTTTGGTTTGTTGGAAATGTCACGCCAGCGTTTGCACCCTTCTGTACGTGAAACAACAACGGAAACTTGCCCGCGTTGCCAAGGTCGTGGTTCTATACTTACGGTTGAGTCTATGGCGTTACAAATGTTGACACGCATGGAAGATTTAGCAGAAAAAGGCAAGAAACCTAAGCTTGTGGTTCAAGTTCCATCTGAAACAGGTGAATACTTGATGAATAATAAGCGAGACTATATTGCGCGTATTGAAGAAAATCATGATGTACAGATTTCTTTGCAAATCCGCCCAGATTTGATGATTCCACACTACCGTATCGAACGACATTGGCGTGATGATAACCAAGACCGTTTGGAAATGCTTGAGGATACGATGAAAGGTAAGAAACCTCAGCGTGTTGCCCGTAAGCTTAAACCAATGAAACCTGTAGTGGGTATCCCACAACCGATTGTTAAGGCTGTTAAAGTAGGCTGGTTTAAGGCGCTTTTAGATAAAATTTTTGGTGAGAAGAAAGAAGATAAGCCAGTAGTGAAACGCAAAAATACTGCGCGTAAACGTAAACGTACACCCAATAGACCGAAGAAAAATAAACCTGTTGCAAAAGTGGATGTAAAACAGGAAAAAACTACCAAATCTGAAGGCGAAGAAGGGCAAAAACGCCGCCGCCGTCGCCGTCGCCGTCCTGCAAAAGACAAAGCGAGCCAACAACAAAATGGTCAACAACAGAATGATCAGCAGCAAAGTAATAAAAAGAAAAATAATACTGCTGCTGACCAACCCAAGAAAGAGCCGTCAACTTCGACAGAAGCATAACTTGTGACTTCTGATAAAAACTTAGCCACATGGGATGTTCCCAGCCAGTGGCATGGCAAACGTTTGGATGCAGCTTTGACAGCTTTGTCTGGATTAACAAGAGCACGTATTCAACAACTGTTGGATGAAGGCTGTATTTGGCAGCAAGGTGCTGAGCAACAACGCTTGAAGCGGTCGGTTAAAGTGATGGAAGGTGATGTTTTTATTGCTGATATTCCTGTTGCCCAAGCCATGGATTTGCAAGCAGAAGATATACCGCTGGATGTGTTGTTTGAAGATGAATACCTCATTGTAGTCAATAAACCTGCGGGCATGGTTGTTCATCCTTCGCATGGTCATGATACGGGTACATTGGTGCATGCATTGTTGCACCATTGTGAAAGTCTACCTGGTATTAATGGTGTTGAACGACCAGGTATTGTACATCGCTTAGATAAAGATACTTCTGGTAGTTTGGTGGTTGCTAAAACTGAAGCTGCACACCAAGGTTTATCTGCACTGTTTGCTAACCATGATTTACAACGAGAATATGTAGCTTGGTGTCGAGGTTTTCCGCGTTGGATGCAGAAACGCATTGAGCTTCCGATTGGCAGGCACCCGCATAACAGACAAAAAATGGCAGTAGTACCGCAAGGGAAAATAGCAATTACTGATGCCAGCTTAGAGCAGCGTTTTGATGAGCATTTTTGTCGCATGCGTTTGCGCCTTCATACAGGACGTACACATCAGATTCGGGTGCATTTAAGTCATGAAGGTATG
>JALUWH010000229.1 GCA_027019685.1 Ghiorsea sp.
TCACATCCTGGGGCTGGAGCAGGTCCCAAGGGTTCGGCTGTTCGCCGATTAAAGTGGTACGTGAGCTGGGTTTAGAACGTCGTGAGACAGTTCGGTCCCTATCTACCGTGGGCGTTGGAGAATTGAGGGAATCTGTCCTTAGTACGAGAGGACCGGGATGGACAAACCTCTGGTGTTTCTGTTGTTCTGCCAAGAGCATTGCAGGGTAGCTACGTTTGGAATGGATAACCGCTGAAGGCATCTAAGCGGGAAGCCAGTCCCAAGATTAATTCTCCCAGAGCTTTAAGCTCTCTAAAGGGTCGTGGAAGACTACCACGTTGATAGGCTGGGTGTGGAAGGGTAGTAATACCTGGAGCTGACCAGTACTAATTGCCCGTGTGGCTTGACCATGCAACCTTAAAGCATTTGTGCTTTATATGACCTTATATTTAACCGATTGCTGCGTTAAATATGCTCGCTTACAGTAGTAAGCTGCGCGTATTTGCCTTGCACTCGAATAAATCTAAAGCCATATCAATACACAAATGGAATACAGTGCAAATCGCACTGCTACATACTATAAACAAAATTCAAAGTTTAGATTGTGTGTTTACCATGCAATCTCACCAGTTTCTTGGTGTCCATAGCGAGGAAGTAACGCCTGATCCCATCCCGAACTCAGAAGCGAAGTGCCTTAGCGCCGATGGTACTGTAGCGTTCGCTACGGGAGAGTAGGTCGATGCCAAGAATTTAATCCAAGCCCACTGTAGAGTCTTAATCGATTCCAGTGGGCTTTTTTCATAAAGTGGAGAAAGAAAAAATAGGAATTTATAGGTTGACAATAGGGTGTCTCATTCCTATGTTTCGCCGCGCTAATCCCCGATAGTTCAGTTGGTAGAACGGTGGACTGTTAATCCATATGTCGCAGGTTCGAGTCCTGCTCGGGGAGCCATATTTAAAAAGGTTTATACACTTGATGTGTATAAACCTTTTTTTATGCGTTAGTTTTGCTGCATTGATATTGATAAGGAGTTTGGATGCGTGTTTTAGGCATAGAATCATCGTGCGATGAAACTGCTGTTGCCATTTATGAACAGGGTAAGGGTATTATAGCTGAATCAGTGGCATCACAAATCGAAACACACGCCAAGTTTGGTGGTGTTGTGCCAGAAGTAGCATCACGGGAACACTTAAAGGTACTTCCATCATTAACACAGCAAGTATTGTCTGCTGCAGACTGTGATTGGTCTTCTATTGATGGTATTGCCGTTACGGCAGGCCCTGGGTTGATGGGGGCATTGCTGGTTGGTGTGACTTATGCACGAAGTGTTGGCTTGGTGAATAATATACAAGTGTTGCCAGTGCATCATATGGAAGGTCACCTGTTTGCTCCGGGGTTAAGTGATGAAGGTTTGCCGAACTTTCCTTTTATGTCCTTGCTGGTTTCAGGTGGGCATACATTATTGATTCGTGTGGATGGCTTGGGGCAATATAAGGTAGTTGGGCAAACGATTGATGATGCTGCGGGCGAATGTTTTGATAAAGCAGCACGTGTACTTGGTTTACCATACCCTGGAGGTCCCGAAATTGCCAAGCTTGCAATAACGGGTGATGCAATGCAGTTTAAACTTCCACGCCCTATGCTTAACAAACCTAACCATAACTTTAGTTTCTCAGGGCTTAAAACAGCAGTGATGTATGCCGCTAAAGGTTGTGAGAATTTTAATGCTCAGGCTAAAGCAGATTTAGCTGCAGCAACTGAAGATGCGATTGCAGATGTTTTGGTGAAAAAAGCTATGAAAGCTTGCCAAGATGAATGTGTTTCAAGTCTTGTGATTGCTGGCGGTGTTGCTGCGAATAAAACATTGAGAGAAAAACTGGGGCAAGCTTCAGTAAAGCATGATGTGCAGGTTGTTGTACCTGATTTGGCATACTGCACAGATAATGCAGCAATGATTGCTTATGCAGGCTTTTTGCGTTTTATGAAAAATGATAAAATAACAGATGATTGGGATGCCAATCCACGATGGAAATTAACAGACCTAACATAAAAAAGGCTACTGTATTTCTACAGTAGCCTTTTAAACATATTGTGTTTGTATTTAGTTCAGCTTTCGTCGTACTAAAAATACAGTGCCTAGCAAACCTAAGAACATTAGGCCTTGAGTGCCTAGACCGGTAGTCATGCAGTGAAGACCAGCGGATGCTGTGCCACTGCTGCCACTGGATGGTGCACCAATTGAGTTGGTTTTACCACTGATAAGTGGTGTTGGTGGCGTTACACTGGTCACTGCAAACTTGGCTTCGACATAGCCTGCACCATTGGGGCTTGGAATCAAACCTGGTGTTGTTACGTTGGCAGCCACTTGCGCATATCTATCCACTTGTGCATATGTGTTGATTGAGCCTGCAGAATACACGTCAACATTTGGTGCAATATAAGCATACGAGCGAACTTGAGCATAAGGGCCAACCACTGCATAATCATCGACCACTGCGTACGCATCGATGAAAGCATAGTTATCAATCACTGCTAAAGGGCTAACTTTTGCATAAGGGTCAACTGTGGCAGTAGCTGGAACATTTGTCGCTGCTCCTAAAGCGATTGGGCTATTATTATACTTTGCAACTGCATCAGCTTGCAAGTTTGCAGTGGTGTAAAAGTCGCATGCTGAATCATCGGTTACAGTGACAGTTACACTACCATCAAGGTAGTCTGCACCAGCAATACAGTTTGCCGTATCAATAGGGGCGGTAGTATTGTCTTTATTATAAAATAATATGGTAGGTGCAATTAATGCGCTTGATTGGGCTGCGCCAGCTTTCAAGAAAAATTTAGCAGTAACTTTGCTAGTGGTTGTTGATGCCTTTGCTCCAAAGTCAACCATGCCACCCAATAAACCCACTACACCAGTAGGTGTCATTGGGTCTAAAGATAAGAGGTCAACAGGGCCACCAATTGTGGCTTGGGCTTGCACACCAGTTGCGGTTTTATCTGCAGGAATAAGGCTAGGCGTAATCTGATCCTCATTAAGCGCTGAACCTGCATAGGCTTCTTGCTGATTGCTAAAACCATCGCCATCAGAATCAAATGGCGCAAGATCGTTGTATGCAGTTAAAAGACCAGTGTTATCATTGGAGCGTGCTTTAAAGGCAACACCAAATGAAGTAATTACATTGCCTTCAGAAGCTGGCCCCCAATGGCATGTGGAGCAAGCAATACCATTGCCGCCTGAGGGAATGCCGCCTTGATGATATATGGTAGGCGCAGCAGCGGGGTAGCTTGGTTTAGCATTAGCAATTTGTATTGAGGCGATACTAGATAGGATTAAGCATGTGCCCCATAAAAACTTCTTTTTGCTCATTGTTCACTCCTGTGAAGTCGTTTTTCGTTTATATTAAGCTTTATCGCTATAAAGCGTGTGCAACTTTAGCATGGCAATGTAGCAAAAAGATGACGAATGTCACAAACTTATCAAGAAAGTATGTTTAGAGTGCTCAAATATATAACTGTTCGTGATAAAGGCTGGACAGTTAGGCTATTTTGTTGTTCAATTTGACACAGATATAGGTTTGAACAGACTCAGTATAAATAATTAAGTAGAGGGGATAACATGATTTCAAAACATTATTCAAGAATGGCGTTGGTAGCTGTTGCAGCAGCAAGTTTGGTATTTGCAGGCTGTGGTGGAAAAAAAGATGATGTGACTATGGATGGACATGCTGGTAAGGCAGGCAGTGAAATGTCTTCTGATATGAATGGGGTGAATGGTGCAGATAGCACAAGTTCAGCTGAGAACTTGGTAGCAAAACCAGCAACAAACTCTGTTTATTTTGCTTTTAATAGTGCTAAGGTGAACAGCTCAGGTAAAACGGTATTGGCAGAATATGCAGCTTGGTTGAATGCAAATAAAGATGTAAAGATTACTGTTGAGGGTAATTGTGATGAACGTGGTAGCCGTGAATATAACTTGGCACTGGGTGAAGAACGTGCCAAAGCTGTGAAAGCAGAGTTGGTTGCAGATGGTGTTAGTGCGAATCGCATCGATACGGTTTCATTTGGTGAAGAGCGTCCTGTATGCACACGATCTGGTGAAGCTTGTTGGGCACAAAATCGTCACGGTGATATTGTTAACCGTTAATTCTAAGGTTTAAGATGAAGCTTTCGTTTCTTAGATTTAAGCCACCGATTTTATCGGTGGCTTTGTCTTTGGTATTGCTGACAGGCTGTATGGCAGATAAACAACCTGATGCTTGGTTAGCAGATAAAGAGTTGGTGATACAATCTTTGCAAGATGCGCATACCAATAATGCTAAGCTCAAACAAAGCGTTGAGCTTTTAGATCAGCGTGTGATTGACCTAGAAACAGAACAGGCTAAACAAGACAGTAAAATTCGAGCGTTGGAAGCAACATTGGCAAAAAATACACATGCCAAAAAACGAGTTAAGAAAAAGAAAGCTGTTAAAAAACAGTCCAAAACACTGAATGAGAAGCTGGATAAATTGTCTGCTAAGCTTAATCCAACAGTTGTAAAACCCGTTGAAGCCAATGCTGCAGCTTTGGCAGAGAAAAATGCTTATACAGCAGCTTACTTGGCATTAAAAAGTGGGCGCTATGATGAGTCTTCTTATGGTTTTAGTGCTGTGATTCAAGCACACCCTGAAGGTGTATATACTGACCAAGCATATTACTGGTTGGGTGAAAGTTTGCTTGCACAGCACCGCGATAAGGAGGCGGTAGATGCCTTTAAGCTTGTTGCGAATAAATATAAAAAGAGCCCAAAACATGCGGCAGCACTGTTAAAGCTGGCATCTGTATATCAAACACTTCATAGACCAAAAAATGCCCGCTCAGCGCTTAAACGCGTCATTAAAGAACATCCTGATAGCCGATCAGCTGAAAGAGCTCGTATTCAGTTGGATAACTTGGCTAAGCAAAGTGGAGCGAAAAAATAAACAGTCCAATTGCGAAGTCACTTCGTATTCATGAAATTTATCAAAGTGTGCAAGGTGAAAGTACATTGGCAGGTATGCCATGTACGTTTATTCGCCTTGCAGGGTGTCCTTTGCGCTGTGTATACTGTGATACGCCACAAGCCATTCCTTTAAACTCTGGGGAAAATCAAGCTTTAGATGTGATTTTGAATGCGTTGCCGCAACCTGTAACTTCGATTGCTCTAGTCACGGGTGGTGAGCCTATGGCGCAAAAGAATTGTATTGCCTTATTAAGTGCTTTGCTCCCTTTGTATGAACATGTGCAACTGGAAACAGCAGGGGCACATGATATTTCAAAAGTTCCTGAGCAAGTGGCAATTATTTTGGATATTAAAACACCGGGTAGTGGTGAGGCGAAACGTAACCGTTGGCAAAATATGCAACATTTACGAGACAATACAGAAATTAAGTTTGTACTTACAAATCAAGAAGATTATGTATGGGCAAAAGATATTATGGCGACTTATGACCTGGCAAAGCAATGCACAGTATTAATGTCGTGCACTTGGGGGTCGTTGAACCCTAAAGATTTGGCAGCATGGATTATTGAAGATAATTTATCAGTTCGTTTGCAACTACAACTTCATAAGTATATTTGGGATGCGGAGGCAACAGGCGTATGACAACTAAAGCTGTTGTATTATTATCAGGTGGTCTGGATTCTGCTACGGCATTGGCTTGGGCAACGCATGAGCAGGGTTGGGAGTGTTATAGCATCGCCTTTGATTATGGGCAGCGTCATCATATTGAGTTGCAAGCATCAGAAAATATTGCAAAAGCTTTTGTAGTGAAAAAACATCAAGTCATCAGCGTGGACTTGCATGCTATTGGTGGTTCAGCTTTGACCAGTGAAATGGATGTGCCTAAAGATCAAACTGAATCAAGGACCATTCCTTCGACCTATGTACCAGCACGAAATCTTATTTTTTTATCTTTAGCTTCTGCATTTGCCGAGACTGTAGGTGCAAATAAATTAGTCATAGGTGCAAATGTTGTGGATTATTCGGGCTATCCCGATTGTCGTCCTGAGTTCTTAAACTCATTTGCTAAAACGGTTGCCTTAGGCACTAAAGCAGGGGTGGAAGGTGCAGACTTTGAGGTGGTTGCGCCTTTATTACATTTGGATAAGTCAGAAATTATCCAGTTGGGGTTATCTCTGGGGGTAGATTATGCTATGACGCGTTCATGTTATGATCCTAAAGATGATGGCATGCCTTGTGGGCATTGTGATTCATGCCATTTTAGAAACCAAGGTTTTGCTGAGTTAGGAAAAACTGATCCACTACTGGACTAAGTTTAAAGTTTTTTCACCACGGCAATTTCATCACAGTGACTAAATTTGGGGCAGTGTACACATACTGTCCAAATTTTTTGTGGTAAGCTTTCTTTGGCAGCCACAGTATAACCTTGGGAAAGAAAGAATTTATCGATATAAGTTAAGGCAAAAACGCGGCTAATGCCTAGTTTCTGGCTCATAGCTTCACATGCTTTGACCAATTGGTGACCTATAGACATACGTTGTGCTTTGGGAGATACCACCAAAGAGCGAATTTCAGCCAAGTTTGAGTCATAGACATGCAGTGCCGAAACACCCAAGACTACCCCATCTTTTATGGCGACAACAAACTCTTGTAAGTGCTCAAAAATATCATCTTGGTCACGACTAATCAGTGTCTTATCTTGCATGAATGGCAACATCAAAGTATATATTTGTTCAACATCTTGAGCCTGTGCAGGCCGTATTTCAACGGGGTTGGTCATCAAGCTTGCCCACGTTTTAACATGGTTGCAGCATGACTTAAGCTTTCATCATTGATGCCGCCCAACATACGTGCAACTTCTGATGTGCGCTGTTCATCTGTAAGTAAGCTTAAATTGGTGCGCGTTCGGTTGTTTTGTACTGATTTTTCAATGGCAACTTGATGATGTGCACATGCGGCAACTTGAGGTAAATGCGATACCACCAAGACTTGTCGCTCATTACCCATATTGCGTAACAATTCACCTACACACCAACCCGTTTCCCCACCAATGCCGACATCTACCTCATCAAAAATAGCTGTATCAGGTTCATTTTCTAATGCCCCACAGCCTTTAAGGGCTAAGACCAAGCGACTTAATTCACCGCCCGATGCTGTATCGGCTAAGCTTTTGAAAGGCTCGCCAATATTGGCTGCTGCCAATAATTGAATATCATCCCAACCATCAGCTTTCCATGTGTTTTTATCACTGCGTGCTGCAATACTTGCCGATAATTGCATGTTTTTAAGTCCTAGTTGATTAAGAAAAGGGCGTAAGTCTTGGATCAGTTTATCTGCTGCTTCAATGCGTGCTTGATGCAGTGCTTTAGCTGCTTCTTGATATGCTGTTTCCAACGTTTCTTGTTGCGTAAGTAATGCTTCTTCATCCCAAGAGGCTGTATCCAAGGTGCTTAATGCTTCTTGCCATTGGTCAATGAGTGTTAAGAGCCCATTTTCATCGGTATCATGCCTACGTTTGGCAGCCCTTAAGTCGGCAAGTCTGTCTTCAGCTTGTTGTAAGCTTGGGGCATCAATTTGGCTATCCACAACAGCTTGTAAATAGGGAGATATTTCGCTGGCAAGCGCATCCATTTGTGTGAGTAAAACATATGCTTCTTGTAAGCTCGGGTGATGTTCAGCCACAGACTCTACTTGGTGAATAATTTCACCCAAAAGGTTGCGTACGGTTATGTCTTGTTCATCAAAAAGGTTAAGTGCAGTTGCTGCAGCTTGTTGTACCTGCTCAATGTTGCGTCCTGCTTCACATTCTGTTTCTAGTTTTTCTTCCAAACCATCTTCAATGTCTAATGCCAATAAACGTTCGCTTTCTTCACGCATCCACGTTTCTTTTTCAAGTGCTTCATCACGGTTGCCATGTAAATCACGCAAACGTTTGTTGATTTCAGAGAGTTGTGTATATGTTTTATTTACGGTTTGTTTGATGCTTTGCTCAACTCGGGCATCAATGATTTGCTGTTGGAACTCAGGTTGCATCAGGGTCTGGTGCTCATGTTGACCGTGCAAATCAAAGCAGATGTTGCCGATTTGTTTTAATACCCCAGCAGCAGCAGGTATACCATTAACCCATGCTTTTGAACGACCTTCAGCGGTGATGACGCGGCGAATCATGATGCCATCATCGACATCAATATCTTGTTCTTTGAGCAGGTGAAATAGACGTGTATCTTGGGACTCAATTTCAGCAATGACTTCTGCTTTTTCTGCACCATGACGCACCCAGTCTGCATTGGCGCGTGCTCCAAATACTGCACCCAAGGCATCCACCA
>JALUWH010000230.1 GCA_027019685.1 Ghiorsea sp.
GTGAAGCTTGCGGTTGGATATGCGTTTATTGTCTCTAAAAAAATCCAAATAGGCAGGTGACATTTCTTTTTCTGCTTGTTCAGGTGTGAGGATGATAGGTGCTGGCGCACCAATCATTTCGGTAAGTTGATAAACATAATCTTTGTGTGAGCATGGCTCATCATCAGATAAGTTGATGATACGGCGTGCTTCTGGTTTTTGCATGGCTGCAATCAAGGCAGCTACAATATCATCCACATGAATACGGTTGGAATAATGGGCGGGTTGCCAAGCTACGGTTTTATAGTTGCCTGCTTTAAGTTTGCTCACGATATTGCGTTCATCACCATAAATACCAGCCAAACGAAACACTTCGGCAGGTGCATCTGATGTTAGCCAAGTTTGTTCGGCTTGAAGACGTTCCACGCCGCGAGGGCTTGCAGAAAACTTTGTTGAAGCCTCATCAATCCAATCGCCGCCACTATCCGCATACACGCTGGTTGCCGATAAATAACCTGCCCATTTTAATGAAGGTAGCTTTTTGACCAATGGCTGAACCCATGTCGATTGGCTTTCAAAGGGTTTGCGCTGCTCATCATAACTTAGAGGAATTGAGTCTAAAACTGCATCACAATCGGCTAACCATTCGGCATCCAAAAGAGAAGGGTTATCATTAACCACAACATCAAAACCTTGTTGCAGAAGCTTGCTAGCGGGTTCTTGATTACGCACCGTGGCTTTAATTTTAATATCTTGCGCGACACATGCAGCAGCTAATTTGCTGCCGACATATCCACAGCCTAAAATAAGTAAGGTGTTCACTGTGTTCATGATAAAATCCTAAAAGGGAACTTCATAGCGTCTCCTTTTCTCCTTCAGCGGCTTGTTGCTTCTGCTTTTCAACCTTAGCTTCCATTTCCTGCTTCCAGTTTAACAACTCATCAGTTCTAAAATTTGGAAACCGCTCAAGCATTTCATTCACAATTTTCAAGGCATTCGCATAGTCTTTCGCATCCACATAAATGCCAACCCGAGCCTCATAGGTGTTCCATTCAAACATCTCACTGCCGCCAATATTCTTACCAGCTCTGGCCAATGCGGCTGCTTTTTCCAATGCTCTGACTTTAATGGCTGGGTCACCAACTGAATCACTGCCTATTCCGTTTAGCATCATCACTGTCAAATGCTCTGGCGCATCAGGGTTATCATCCAAGTCCATCGCTTTTTGATAATAGGATTGGTACTCTTTGATTAAGGCTTGGTTTTCTGGGACATAACGGCGGTAACGTTTGCCTGCTGCCAACAAAGCTTTATGATAAAAGTACTGTCGACCAGACCCATATGCACCTCGCAGGTACCACACAACTGGATTAACCGACCCTCGCTGAATAAAATAGTCAGCCTCTTGGATGTGTCGTTCATTAATTTCTTTTGTAAGTCTCACAGATTCGTCAGAATTTAATAACCCATCAATCCACTTTGACTCTTCACTTGCATAAGCATTTGTTAATAGCGAGCATGCTCCTAAAATCATCAAAGCCAATTTTACTAACTTCATTTGTGAGCTCCATAGTTTGGTCTGTTTGCGATATGGTAGATGAAAAAAGGGGCTACCCTTTTTGAATTATCACTGGGGGTAGGGCGTTTGGATTCTGTGTGCAACATGATGGAAACGTTAACTTATAAGCTAATTTACAGCAAGTTGGGGCGCATTGTGTTGTCACTGCTTGCCTATACTCAATGTTATAACTATCTTGCGCCCCCTGTGGTATTCCACAGTAAGCGGGCTTATGGCGCAACTGGTTAGCGCTACCGGCTCATAACCGGTTGGTTCTAGGTTCGAGTCCTAGTAAGCCCACCATATTATAACAATGTGGCATATCATGACCAAGGCGAGGTGTTTGACAATGAGCAGTGTAAACCCTGAAGAATTGAAGCGATTGGTATGTGCGCATATTGAAGATGCGGATGTTGAAGTGAACTGTTACTCTGGTGATGACCACTTTGAAATGACCGTGATATCTGCATCATTTGCAGGCAAACCACGCATTGCACGCCACAAAATGGTCTATGCCGCATTGGGTGACAATATGCGTCAAGCAGTCCATGCTTTAGCATTAAAAACAAAAACGCCTGAGGAGGCAGCAGCATGAGTGATTCCGTCCAAGAGCAAATTGCAGAAGTAGTTAAAAACAACGATGTATTATTGTTTATGAAAGGCACGCCACAAATGCCACAATGTGGATTTTCGCAACGTGTTTGTGCTATTCTTCAAGAGCAAGGTGTTCCTTTTGCAGCGATTAATGTATTGCTAGACCCTTCTGTTCGTGAAGGTATTAAGGTATTCAGTGATTGGCCTACCATTCCTCAGCTTTATGTAAAAGGCGAGTTTGTTGGTGGATGTGACATTATCTCTGAAATGCATGAAGATGGTGAGTTGGCAACACTGCTTGCCCCGTTGAAAGAGGGTGACTCAAAAGCAGCATAAGTGCTTGCTTCATTGCATGGAAAAAGATATAACGTGGATGTGAATACGTTCATATTATATATACACGCTATTGCAGCGCGGCAGTCAACATAAATGGCTGGCGCTGTTCGGCAAAATCTTAGCCAAAAGCAATCACAACGGCTTGCTTTAACGCCACAGTTAACGCAAAGCCTGAAAGTATTGGCGATGAATAGCCAAGAGCTTGAGCTGTATATCGAAGAAAGTTTAGAATCTAACCCACTATTAGAACTGGATGCAGATAATGCACCACGTCAAAGCGAAGATACTTCGGTATCTCAGCAGAAAGAAGATTGGCGTGAGCAAGGTGATAATCGTTGGGAAACTATGTATCAAAATGGCAGCCAGTTTGATGGTATGCCAGACCCTGACCAGCAGTGGAAAGATGAACAAAGTTTAAGTGAATCTCTGCACGAACAAATTAATCAACAACCGATGGATGATAAAGAACGTGTAGTTGCGCATGCGATTGTCGATTCACTTGAAGATGATGGCTACTTCCGTGTTGCAGCAGATGAAATTATCAAGTCTATTGATTATACAGGCGTAACTGAGGCTGATGTTGTGCATGTGTTAGAATGTATTGTGCAAGAGCTTGAGCCTAGTGGAATTGGTGCGCATGATTTAACAGAATGTTTGCTGCTGCAAATTTCTGATGATGATGCTTCAGCAATGTTGGTGCGCCAAATGTTATTGTATCATGCAGATAAACTTGCGGATGATGATGCTTTGATGAAAGAAATGCATTGTTCACAAGATGAGTTGATTGCTGCACGTCATTTGCTGCGCAGGCTTGACCCTTTTCCAGGACATGGTTTGCGTGGCGTGGAAAATATTTATGTGCAACCTGAAATTATTTTTCGTATTGTGAATGGTCAGGTTGAAGTTGATGTCCCCAAGTCTGGTTGGCGTGGGCTTAAAGTCAGCGAGCAGTGGGCGGGTAAAACTTGGACGGGTAAAGACCGTGAGTTTATGGATGCCGCCAGCCAAGAAGCCAAGTGGTTGTTGAGTGCATTGGATCAACGCAGTGAAACTTTGATGAAGGTTGGGCTATGTTTGGCTGCAAAACAGCGCTTGTTTCTTGAGCATGGTGTTTTGGGTTTAAAACCATTAACCTTACAAGTAGTTGCCGAAGAAGTCGGTTTGCATGAATCAACCATTTCGCGTGTAACTAATGGTAAATACGCACAAACGCCTTTGGGTTTGATTGAAATGCGATGCTTTTTCTCAGCAGGTTTGCCCACACGTGGCGGTGGTATGATTTCGGTGCATAGAGTGCAACAACGGGTGAAAACATTGATTGAATCAGAGCCAATTGGTCGTCCGATTTCAGACCAAGCGATTTCAGACCGTTTGCAAGCTGAGGGTATTGGTATAGCAAGGCGTACGGTTGCCAAATATCGCGAACAATTAGGGCTGCCACCAAGCAGTCAACGAAGGCGTGCTGTAAAAACACGCTTATCTCAAAGCAGGAGGTAGGAAATGCAAGTATCTATTACAGGTCGTCATGTGGATTTAACAGACCCACTTAAAGCTTACGTCAATGATAAACTGGGACATTTGAAACACTCATTTGACCACGTTGTTGATGTACATGTGGTGTTAACCGTTGAAAAACATAGGCAACGTTGTGAAATTAATATGGCTGCCAATGGCATTACGATTCATGCTAAACATGAAACAGATGATATGTATGCAGCCATTGATGGTGTGGTTGATAAACTTAATCGTCAACTCAAACGCTATCGGGCAAAACTGCAACGTCATCAAGGTTCACAGCGTAAAACCAGCATGAAATTGCGTGAAAAGTTTTTGGACGTATCACACGATACTGATGAATTGGCGGAAACTTATAAACCCAACACATTGGCTGATGAAGTGGTTGATGTGCAAGTGATGAGCATGGATGAAGCCGTGATGAAAATGGAATTATCTGAAAAAGATAATGTATTGCTTTTTACCAATGAAGAAACAGGTAAGCTGAATGCACTAACACGTCGCCCTGATGGCTCATTGAGCTGGATTGAGCCTGAAGCAGTATAAGATGAATAAAAGCATACCAGTTAGCCCTGAGCATGTTTTGTTAGGCTCAAAAGCACAGAGCAAACGTGCGTTGTTAACAGAAATGGCTGGTATGCTTCCTTCTATGGATCCTGATTTGGTGCTGGAAGTGATTACGGCTAGGGAAAAGCTGGGTAGCACTGGCATGGGGCATGGTGTGGCGATTCCACATGGTCGTATGCGTGGGTTAGCCGAGCCCGTGATTGTCGTGGCTATTCATGAAGCAGGTGTTGATTTTGATGCCATTGACGATGCTTTGGTGCATATTGTGGTGATGTTGCTTGTGCCAGATGATAATAATCAAGTTCATTTGGAGCTTTTGGCAACTTTGGCGCGTTTATTACAACAAGCCGATATACGTAAAGCTTTGCGAGATGCGCCTGATGCAGAAACCGTAGCATCCATATTTGCTGCATGATGTGTGAGTGAGATATGAAGGAAAACCCAAGGATTACGATTGCGGAAATACTTGCAGAGCAAAGTGAAGTATTAAAGCTGTCCTTGGTTGCAGGCGAAAAAGGTTTGCATCGTTATATTGACCACCCTAGGCTACAAAAACCATCCTTGGCATTTGCTGGTTTTATTAAACACCTTAGCGATATTCGCATGCAGATGATTGGGCAAACAGAAATTGAATATCTGGAAACGCGTACAGAAGCAGAGCAAAAGTATGTCATTGATGCTGTATTTGATTTGCGTTTGGCGTGTGTGGTGATTACACGTGGTATTACGCCACCTCCTTTAATTTTAGCTGCTGCCCAACGAACCGACACACCGCTGATTATTTCTGAATATGAATCAGAATCATTTATGGCGAATATGACGCTTTTTTTATCCCATGCTTTAGCACCCATTACCCACCACCATGGTGTTTATATGGATGTATTTGGTATGGGAGTGTTACTGCGTGGTGATAGCGGCATAGGCAAGAGTGAAATTGGTTTGGAGCTTATTGCTCGTGGGCATCGATTGATTGCTGATGATATGGTGGAATTGGTACGAGAAACACCAACCGTATTGGTCGGGCGAAGCCCTGAAGTGTTGCGCTATCAAATGGAAGTTCGTGGCTTGGGTATTTTGGATATTCGGAATATTTTTGGTGCTGCAGGCATCACTGATACCAAACGTGTGCGACTTGTGGTGGATTTGATTCCTTGGGAAGATTATCAGGAAAAAAATAGGCTGAATAGTGATGAAGAAGTGGTTGTGCATGGCGTTAAACTACCTTTGGTGCAGTTGTTTGTTCGACCAGGACGTTCGCTTGCTGCATTGATTGAGGTGGCAACTCGGAATCAACTGTTAAAACAACGCGGGTTTAATAGTACAGAAACTTTTACGCAAGCTTTGCGGCAACGCATACAAGATCAGAGCGACTGATGCTTTTTATTATTACAGGGCTTTCAGGTGCAGGTAAAAGTACGGCTTTACATGCACTTGAGGATTTGGGTTTTTTTTGTACGGATAATCTGCCTGTAACCATGCTCGCCCACTGGGCAGAAAATATGATGCGCAATGCTGATAATGCAGCCGTTGGCATTGATATTCGGAGCACAGAAAATCCTGAACTATTGTCGCAAGCCCTAGGCTCAATAAGACAAGGTTTACCATGGAAAATCATTTTTATTGATGCTGAAGATACAGTGTTACAACGCAGGTTTTCTACATTAAAGCGCAGGCATCCTTATGCGCCTGATATTGATTTAGGGCAAGCGATTATTGCTGAACGAAGAGCATTAGAACCATTGCATGAACAAGCGGACATTATGTTGAATAGTTCGCGGCTTACGCCCTATCAATTGGCTGACTCCGTTGAGTCCTTTTGGCACAAACAAAAGATGAATTTAGAAGGTGCGCAGCCTGTGACATGTTCATTGGTTTCGTTTAGTTATCAAAAGGGTTTACCACCTGGGGCAGATATGGTGATGGATATGCGTTTTTTACCTAACCCGCATTACCAGCCAAGCTTAGCACCCTTGACGGGTAAAGATCAGGCTGTTCAGGCGTTTTTTAAACCGATCGCTGAAGTGAAGATGGCTGAAGATAAAATTAAAGATTGGCTAAGTTTTATTTGGCCGCACTTGATACAAGAGCGTAAGCGGTATTTTACGTTAGCTTTTGGTTGTAGTGGAGGTCGTCATCGTTCCGTATATATGACAGAAACTATTGCTGCTTGGATGATGGAGCAAGGCATGAGTAAACCACTGATTCGTCACCGAGAATTGGGAGATATTCAATGATTGGGGTGTTGTTATTGGGGCATGCTCGCATTGCTAGCGAGACCAAACAAGCGGTTGAACATATTTTAGGTACGCAGTCGCAGTTTCAAGCTATAGACATTATCAATTCTGATATGCCTGATACAGAAGATGCAGGTTTAAGTACTGCCTTGGAGCATTTAAATCAAGGGCAAGGTGTTTTGATTTTGGTGGACTTGTTGGGTGCAACGCCTTGGAATATGGTGAACCGAGTTACGGATAATCAACATGTTGTACTATTGAGTGGTTTTAATGTCCCTGCTGTGATTCGGGCAATAAGTATGCGCCAAGACTGCACAGATTTAAACCAGCTTGCACAATCCAGTGTAGAGGCAGGAAAACATTATATGCGTTTGCAGGTGGCAGACTTAAAGCCATGATAAAACGTCAAGTTGTGATTCAAAACAAACTGGGTTTACATGCACGTGCATCGGCATGTTTTGTAGCTGAAGCAAGCAAGTTTAACAGTCATGTTCAGGTGCAATATCAAGATTATGAAGTGAATGGTAAAAGCATCATGGGGATTATGATGCTGGCAGCAGCTAAAGGTGCTGAGATTACGCTAATCGCAAGTGGTGATGATGAGCATGAAGCTGTGTTGGCTTTAGAGACGTTGGTGAATCAGCGTTTCGGAGAAGATGCATGAATGCGCAAAGCTATGTGCGGCGACAAGGTATAGCGGTTGCCAAAAGTTCAGGGCTTGTATCGGGTTGCGTGCAAAAATTAAATCAAAAGCATCAGTTTATTCAGGAATATAAGATTTCAAGTGATGCCATAGCATTAGAGGTGGAGCGATTAAGCTCTGCTATTACCAAGGCAGTGAAGAAATTAAGGCAAGAAATGAATGACTTGGCTGATGTTGAAGTATCAGGGGAACTCAAGCTTATTTTAGAGACCCATGACATGATGTTGCAAGATCCTGAGCTCATCAAGCAAACAACACGTTTGATTCAAAAGGAATGTATTAATGCAGAGTGGGCTTTAAAAAAGAGCCTATCACAAGTTACTCAAGTTTTTGAGCAGATTGAAGATGTTTATTTACGTAGTCGAAAGGCAGATATTGAGCATATTGGTGAGCGCATTTTTGAACAATTAGCGGGCATCAATCAGCAGCAACAATATGAGCAAGCCATTATGGTGGCACAAGACTTCTCACCTATGGATATTGTGGATATGTGGCGGGCGGGTGTATCTGGTTTTATATCTATTCAAGGCGGTGAAAATAGTCATGCCATGATTGTTGCCCGAGGTATTGGTTTGCCAGGTATTGCGGGTTTACAAGAAGACTTTTTTAACTGGATTGAGGATGGGTTATCACTCATCTTAAATGCTGAAGAGGGTAGATGGGTGCTTCACCCTAACAAACAAGATTTGAAGCAGTTTGAGCAAGAAAAACAGACGCTACAATTTAAACAAAAACGCTTGAAAGATTATGTGAGCAAACCTTCAGTCAGTCAAGATGGATATCGTATGCC
>JALUWH010000231.1 GCA_027019685.1 Ghiorsea sp.
ATGCTGGTTCAGTGGCAGAAAAAAATGAAGCTGAGCATATTTCCATGGTACTTTATCCCAATGATGCCAGTGAAAATGGCAAAGCATTGCGTTTGCGCCAACAGTATTTTTTAGCATCAGCAAGTATTAAAGATGTATTACGTCAATGGGTTGAGGTGAATGGCACTGATTTTAGTCAATTTGCGGATAAGAATGTATTTCAATTGAATGATACGCATCCAACGGTATCTGTGGCTGAATTGATGCGTATTTTGATGGATGAATATAGATTAGAATGGGATGAAGCTTGGGCTATTACTACAAAAACCATGGCTTATACCAACCATACATTGTTACCAGAAGCACTAGAACGCTGGTCTGTGAACTTATTTAGCAATTTACTACCACGTGTGCTGGATATTATTTATGAAATCAATGCGCGCTTTTTGAAAACATTGGCTAAAAAGTGGCCTGGAGATATTGAGCGTCAACGTAGGATGTCTATTATTGAAGAGGGTGATGTTCAACAAGTGCGTATGGCATATTTAGCTATTGTAGGAAGCTTTTCAGTCAATGGTGTGGCGCAATTGCATTCGGATTTGTTGGCGGAAGGTTTGTTCAATGATTTCTATCAATTATGGCCTGAAAAATTCAATAACAAAACCAATGGTGTTACGCAACGTCGTTGGATGGCATGGTGCAATAAACCATTAAGTAAGTTGATTAGCGAGTCTATTGGTGATAGCTGGATTACACAACTGGATGAATTGAAACAGCTTGCTCCCTTGGCAGATAAAGCTGCTTTTCGCAAGAAATGGGCTGCATGCAAACGTGAAAATAAAGAGCGTTTGGCAGCGGTAGTGCAAGATGTTTGCGGTGTAACATTTAGCCCTGATGCGATGTTTGATATTCAGGTCAAACGTATCCATGAATATAAACGCCAGCTTTTGAACGTGTTACATGTCATTCATTTGTATGACCGAATTAAGCGTGGTGATACCAATAACTGGACAAACCGCTGTGTATTGATTGGTGGTAAGGCTGCACCGGGCTATTACATGGCCAAGCAAATTATTAAATTGGTCAATAATGTTGCTGAAGTGGTAAATAATGACTCAGATATTGGCGATAAATTGAAGCTTGTATTTTTTCCGAATTATCGGGTGTCGGCTATGGAAGTGATTGCACCTGCGGCTGATTTATCAGAGCAGATTTCAACGGCGGGCAAAGAAGCATCGGGTACAGGTAACATGAAATTCATGATGAATGGCGCGTTAACCATGGGTACATTGGATGGTGCAAATATTGAGATTCGTGAAGAAGTAGGTGAAAACAATTTCTTTTTGTTTGGATTGACTGCAGACGAAGTAGAACAAACACGTACACATTATCATCCGAATACCATCATTGAAGCTGATGATGATTTCAAACGGGTGATGAATTTAATAGAATGCGGTCATTTCAATCAGTTTGAACCAGGGCTTTTTACGACCATTACAGCTTCAATCCGCTCCTCAGATGACCCTTGGTTAACGGCTGCTGATTTTCGCTCATATATTGATGCACAGCAAGAAGCTTCATTGGCATACCAAAACCAAGAACAATGGCTCAAGATGAGTATATATAATACTGCTTGTAGTGGTAAGTTCTCTACAGATAGAACTATGCAGGACTACAATAAAGATATTTGGCATTTGAAAGCAACGAAGCCCAAAGAAGATACATGTTATGCAAAGTAAAAAGAATTAGACTTTATTTATTCCGCAGGAATAGCGAATACAATGACATAAGCCAAACAAAGCGCCAGCGTAAGATAGAACCCTTTTTTAGCGAATGTTTGAAGTGAGCGTTGGGGGATAATCAATATGGCAGCAATACAGTGCAAGTAAGGTTTGTAAAAAATAATAGGCTACTCATTACTCATGGGGTCGCACCAAGCTAACCACCACACCTGATTAGGAATAGATGGCAACGTATTCTTGGCATAAACCATACCTTAGACGCTTAAAACAACTTTTCCACCCCCAAAAAGAGGCTTCTAAGCTTAAAAACAGCCCCTATTTCACACATAAATAAATATATATATATCAATCACTTAGCTTGGTTCGACCCCGAACACTCACACCACCGTGCCATTGATGTCTGTCATCGCCTGCGGCGTGCCAAGATGATCGTTGTGATGCCAGTACACCGCCTCAATCATTTTTTCTTTAGAAGTTTCAATATTACCTCTGCGCTCTTGGGATAAAGCAATAGAGTCCTTCCATCAGACGTGGTTATTTCAATGCTGTTAGAAAAAAAAGCCTTCTTGGCTGACACAATCTTGATTCCAGAATATCTTATTTGCGATATCCCAATAAAAGCTACCACAAAAAAGTCAGAATAAAATGACAATCGGGCAACAGGCATGTTTCCTCCGGCCATCATGCCGCTTTCTGTCAGCCATTTAACCGAACAGCGTTCTTCATGAATTGGTTTAAGCCCCTTTTCATAAGGCGCCTTTCGGCGTGGTAGAATCAAAACGACAACCAGAAGGAATAGCCCTATCCCTACGATAAGAATGAGCGAAATCAATTCGCTTCCCAATGTCATTGGTTACGGGGTCGTACCAAGCTAACACCTTGATAATCATAATATTTCATCAAAATAAACCGTATTTTCAGTGCTTAGAAGTACCTTTTTGCTATCAAAATGGGTGTTGTAAACATACATAAACCACACCTTAGACGCTTAAAACTACTTTTCCACCCCAAAAAGAGGCTTCTAAGTCCAAAAACAGCACCTATTTCACACATAAAATACTATATATCAATCACTTATCTTGGTACGACCCGATAGACGAAGGGCTGCTTTCAACACTTTATTCCGCAGGAATCGCGAATATAACCACATAAGCCAAGCCAAACGCCAGTGCAAGATAGAAGCCTTTTTCAGCGAATGTTTTGAGTGAGCGTTGGGGGTAATCAATATGGCAGCAATACAGAGCAAGTAAGGTTTGTAAAAAATAATAGGCGGCAAAGGCGCGGGATGCCAATGCAATGATATCCAATAAATCAACAGACCAGACTAAAAAAATAGCGCAGGCAGAAACAAGGATATAACTGATATTGGTGGATATTTTTTGGCGGCTATTTTCATGAAATAAACCGCCTGCACCACCTGTATCAGCAACAGCAGCACTAAATTGACTCATGATTGCTGCAATGATTAACATTAGTGGTAGGGCTACAGCGACCAGACCAGTGATATGAATAATTTGTGCCAATTCAACATGAATAAGATTGATTTTTTGTACAATAGGCATCAGTAGTATAACCGATATAACATAGATAATACCAGATATCCATTGCGCTTGACGCATACTTCTTACACGAATTTCAGGTGTGTATTTTTCACCAAGAAAACGTGATGTTTCAAAGCCTTGGATAATCAAAAGGGCACCTGCCAGCATTTGAAATTGAATAGGTATGCTTCTTTGTTGATGCGTAAAATGAAGTTGTGAATCAGATGATATAAAATAGATGCCAAATACGGACAAGGCTACAATCAGTGCAACGACAATGGAAAGTTGTATGGTCATGGAGAGCGCTTCCATTTTTTCCAAACCACTCAGACCTTTAAAATAACCTGTGATTGCGATAATAAGTATAAGCGTTGTGGTTAGTAGTTTCTCTAATATTGGATCTGCATAGCCCAAATAACCCAATAAAAAAGATGATAACAAAGATAAATAAAAGGCTACGGCAATCATATATGCTAGAGCAAGTGCGATATTACCAAAAAACTCAATTTCTTTGATGCCTTTGGATAAAGTTTGGGCATGAATATATGGTTCTAGATGTAAAATATTGAATCGAATCACATGACCAATGGCATAAGAGAGCAAAACAATGCCCAAGACAGCCAAGGGTGAAAGTATGCCAACAATACTGGCAAGCAATGGTGCCATGACTAAAAAACCACTGCCAATAATCGATGAAAGCGGTGTAAGTGTTGCTTGCCAAGTATCGTTTTTGAGAAAACGTGGACGAGTCAGTACAAATATCATGGTCAATGCAATAACAACCAACAAAGCGTTAAAACTGATACTTGATGCAAGCATCAATTTATACCTTCAAATGCGATAGATGCCGCACCCAATATACCAGCATGATCGCCCAAAGAAGAGGGTAGGATATGGATATGTTCTTTAAGTGGTGGAATAAGATGCTGATTTAAAGATGTGAGCATATGAGGATATAAAAACTGCCATGCTCCTACAACACCACCGCTTATTGTGACAGTATGAATATCCAACAGTTTGATGGCTTCAGCAATTGCCTTGCCTAGGTATGTGCCACTTTCAGCAAGAATTTCAATGGCATGGATTTCACCATCCATAGCAGATTGGAAAATCTCTTGGGTGTTGCAATGGATATGGGTCTTTTCAGCATACCTATCAGCAATAGATGTTGCAGATGCATAGGCTTCAACGCAACCATCATTGCCGCAACCACATCGACGAGCATTGGGATGATAATCAACGCATATATGTCCAAATTCCATAGCCATGCCTGTTTCGCCCGTATAGGGGGTATGATTCAATATCAATCCGCCACCGATACCTGTGCCAAGCGTGATATGTAGCAAACTACTTTTACCTTGCCCCGCACCAAAACGATGTTCACCTATGGCTGCACATAAAGCATCATTTTGCGCTTTAACAGGAATACCAAGCATATGCGTAAGCTTTTCGGCAAGTGGAAAATGGATAAGTTTGGGTAAATTGGGCGATGCTGCAATTACACCTGAGTCTTGCATAAAAAAGCCAGGAAAGCCTATACCAATGGCTTGGATAGCCTCTGATGTTTGCAATATATCCAATAAAAACTGGGATAAAATGGATAATATTTCATGCTCTGAAATATCTTGCTGGCTTAAATCAGCCTGTATGCGTTTTTCATCTAAAATAGTGCCACTGGCATTGATGATGGCAGCACGAATATTGGTGCCCCCAACATCCACGGCCAAAACAAGTGCTTGGCTCATTGTGCCAATAGCTGTTGATATAAATTTTCATATCTAGCAGCAGAAGCATCCCATGATGAATCACGTTTGAGCCCGTTGTTGCGAATACGAGACCATACACGAGGCTTTTGATAGATTGTGATGGCTTCTTCCAGTGCTACATCAAAGGCTTGTGGCGTAGCATCAATGAAATGAAAGCCTGTAGCATGATGTTTTCCATACGGTGTTACTGTATCACATAAACCACCAGTGGCACGAACCACAGGCACATTACCATAACGCATCGCCATCAATTGTCCTAAACCACAAGGCTCAAATCGGGATGGCATAAGAAATATATCGCCTCCAGCGTAGATTTGTCGTGCCAAAGACTCATTGAAGCCACAGTAAAAATACATTTGTTTGGAATATTGCTTGGCTAGTTTGGTTAATTCGCATTCATGATGCGTATCACCAGATCCAAGAATGGCGAGTTGGTACCCGCGCTTTAACCATGTTTCGATATTGTGTAGTAATAAATCAATACCTTTTTGTTCAGCAAGGCGTGAAATCAGGGTGAGTAATGGTGTGTTGGGGGATGCATCCAAACCGCAAGCGATTTGCAATGCTTTTTTACATTTCTTTTTGCCTGCGATATTGCCTGCACCATAGGCAGCGGTTAAATGCTTATCATATTCAGGGTTCCACTGCGTCATATCGATGCCGTTGACAATACCTGTGAGTTTATCCATGTGATGTTGCAAAAAACCTTCCAATTCACAGCCATATTCGGGGGTTAGAATCTCTTTTGCATAAGTTGGGCTAACTGTGGTGATGGCATCTGCGGCATGAATACCTGCTTTCATACAGTTGATTTGTCCATGAAATTCATAGCTTTCTGGATGAAAATGGTGGGTGGGAATACCCAAGCGGCTTATCCATGTTGCAGGAAATATACCTTGATAGGCAAGGTTATGAATAGTGAATATGGTTTTGGCTTGTGCAATATTTTTGTAGTGTTGATATTGTGTTTTTAATAGCAAAGGAATCATGCCAGTTTGCCAATCGTGACAATGAATGATGTCCACTTGAGGTAAACGCGCAGCCACTTCAAGCGCAACACGATTAAAAAGCACATAGCGCAATAAATTATCTTCATATGCGCCGCCAGAAGGCCCATAAATGCCATCGCGATTGTAAAGGTCATCTTGTTCAATCAATATGAATGTTAAGCCATCAACATGGGCGTGGTGTAAGGGGCAATAGCGTTGTGTGCCATCAGCCCACATCTCAATGCTTTCACCTGTGGGTTCAATATGAATGCCTGTTTTATCAATGATTTTACGATAATAGGGCATCATCACAGTTACATGGTGTTTAAGGTATTGAAGCGCTTGGGGTAGAGCGCCTGCGACATCTGCTAAGCCACCCGTTTTTGCTAGTGGTGCTGCTTCAGAAGCCATAAACACAATGTTAAGTTTTTTCATGCACCCCCCTTCTGTTTTAAAATATGAGCCAAGCCTAACAAATGTGTATGATTTGTCAGTTTTGCTTTTGATGTGCAGTCTTGAGGGCTAGGGGATTGTAAATGACAATATTAAGCCAGTCACCTGCATGGCAGGCATTGCAAACGCATTATAAGGATATGAAAGGTGTGCATATGCGCGATTTGTTTGCGCAGGATAGCACGCGTTTCTCACGTTTTTCTTTATCGATGAATGATATACTTGTTGATTATTCCAAGAATATCATCACAGATGAAACCAAATCTTTATTAATCAATCTTGCTCGTGAGCGTGGTGTAGAGGCTATGCGTGATCGCATGTATGCAGGTGAGCCTATCAATAATACCGAAAATCGTGCGGTATTGCATGTGGCACTGCGCAATCGATCCAATCATCCGATTTATGTGCAAGGTGAAGACGTGATGCCTGATATCAATCGTGTATTGGCACGTATGCGTACATTCACAGAAAAAGTACGTAGTGGTGCATGGAAAGGCTGCACAGGCAAAGCGATTACAGATATTGTCAATATTGGTATTGGTGGTTCAGATTTGGGCCCAGTCATGGTGTGTGAAGCTGTGAAACCTTATGCCAAAGATGATTTGAATGTACATTTTGTATCCAATGTTGATGGCACACAAATGGTGGAAACCTTAAAAGGGCTAAGCCGCGAAACGACACTGTTTGTGATTGTATCCAAAACTTTTACCACACAAGAAACCATTACCAATGCCAAAACTGCGCGGGATTGGTTTTTAACCCGTGGTGGCAGTAAAGCAGCCGTGTCCAAACATTTTGTTGCCGTTTCCACCAATGCCAAAGCTGTAGAGAATTTTGGGATTGATACTGAGCATATGTTTGAATTTTGGGATTGGGTGGGTGGTCGTTATTCATTATGGAGTGCAGCGGGGCTATCGATTGCATTGTATTTGGGCATGGATCATTTTGAATGTTTGCTCGCAGGTGCACATGAAATGGATAAGCATTTTCGAGATGCGCCCTTGGAAGAAAATATACCTGTTATATTGGGTATGCTGGGTGTTTGGTATAATAATTTTTGGCAAGCAGATTCGCATGCCATTTTGCCTTATGATCAATATATGCATCGTTTTCCTGCTTATTTTCAACAAGGTGATATGGAGAGCAATGGTAAATCGGTTACACGTGATGGTGAGGCTGTAGATTATTCCACTGGACCCATCATTTGGGGGGAACCAGGCACCAACGGTCAACATGCGTTTTATCAATTGATTCATCAAGGCACCAAATTGGTACCATGTGATTTTCTTGCGCCGATTGATAGTAAGAATCCCATCGGTCAACATCATGCGATTTTGCTGTCAAACTTTTTTGCGCAGACCGAAGCATTGATGCTGGGTAAAACAGCACAAGAAGTGCGGCATGAATTGGAAGCAGAAGGTTTGCAAGGTGATGCTTTGGAAGCGCTTTTACCGCATAAGGTGTTTGCGGGCAATAAACCTACCAATTCGATTTTATTTCAGCGTTTAACGCCACATACATTAGGCAGTTTGATTGCCATGTATGAGCATAAAATATTTGTGCAAAGTGTGATTTGGAATGTCAATGCCTATGATCAGTGGGGCGTTGAGCTTGGTAAAGCATTGGCGCGCAAGATTTATCCAGAGCTAATTTTGGATGATGAAGTCTCCAGTCATGATGTATCTACCAATGGCTTAATCAACTATTACAAAGCCCATAGGAAAGAGTCATAAAACGTGCTTGCCTTGCAGATATTGCACCATATACTGCGCGA
>JALUWH010000232.1 GCA_027019685.1 Ghiorsea sp.
GGTGTAATACGTCTAGCTTCACCACCCCAAATCGGTACATTGTAAATATGTTTTCGACCACCTTCATCAGCAGAGTATAAAATCATTTGCCCATTGGGTGACCATGCTGGTGACTCTATGCGATTTCCTGTTGCCAAATAACGTAGCCCAGTACCATCAATATGCACTGTCGCAATCGCATACTCCCAATTTTTCTTGGTGACAAAAGCGATTCTATCACCAATGGGAGCCCAAACAGGCGAAGTATTATAGTTGCCACTCAAGCTAATACGCTTTGCTTTGCCACCACCATTCACTGGCTTAATATAAATCTGCGGTGAACCACTACGATTACTGGTAAATGCAATCCATTTACCATCTGGCGACCATGTTGGCGTGGTATCAATAGCTGCATTCCTCGTAAATTGTCGCCATTTCTTGGTCTGCGTATTATAAATATGAATTTCACTGTTTCCTGTATATGACAAAGCTGCAGCAACCAAGCGACCATTAGGTGAAAATGCAGGTGTACTGTTTAGACCCTTAAAGCTTGCAAAAGTAGTGCGTTTTCCTGTATCCAAATGAAAGAACTCAAGCCTAGGTTTGTTTCCCACATAAGTATTCAACGCCACTGTTTTACGATCTGGAGAAATATCAGGTGACAAAAGAAGTGTAAAATTTTTGCCCACGCGCTGCAAAGCTTCACCATCATGTTCCATCAACATTAAATCTGACTGACCATGCGCTTTTTTCACAAATAGGATATATGAGGTAAAATATCCGGGTAACCCTGTTTGCTGATGATAAATATAATCAGCCACACGGTGCGCAAGCATTCTTAAGGGCTTGCTTTTGGCTTGGGTAATAACTTGGCTATCTAAAGGTTTTGTATCATTTTGACGAAAAGGATCATGAATATTCACAGCAACCGACCAAGTGTCGCCAATACTTTGAAGTTTCGCGACCACCAACACATCCGTACCAATAATACGCCAATCTGCATAATCAATATGTGTTTGCACTTGTTGTGCATCACTGAGAAAACTTAAAGGATCCATCACTTTAAACGAGCGACTAGAGCTTAAGTCTTGCGAAATAATATGTGATACGAACTGTTGCTGCTCACCATTATCAGGCTTTGCATCTAATAAAAGTGCCAAATTGAGTGGCTTATAGGATGATTGATAAACTTCAAACTCTACAGCCGAAGCTGATGAAATATAAAACCCGAGCAAAAGCCCAAGTACCAACATTTTCATGATTATACCAACCTAAATAGAAGGCAGCCAACAATATTGGCTGCCTTCATAATGTATTATTTGTTTTTGTTCTCAATACCCAAAAGTTCAACAGTGAAAATCAACGTGGAATTCGGTGCGATTTTAGCACCTGCGCCACGTTCGCCATAAGCCAAGTCAGATGGGATATAAAATTTATATTTACTACCTACTGGCATCAAAGCAACACCTTCTGTCCAACCTTTAATCACGCCATTCAAAGGGAAAGAAATAGGCTGGCCACGTTTGTATGACGAATCAAACTCTGTACCATCAAGCAATGTACCTTGGTAATGAACTTTAACCGTATCCGTAGGTTTAGGTTTAACACCGTCACCTTGTTTAATCACTTCATATTGCAGACCACTTGCTGTAACAGTCACGCCATCTTTCTTCGCATTTTCAGCTAGGAATTTTTCACCCTCAGCTTTGTTTTTCTCACCCGAAGCTTTCCGCTCTGCCACTTGTGCTTCTTGTTTTTTACGGAAGAAGTCTTGTTTAATTTTGGTAGATTCTGCTGCTTCTAGCTTTAAAGGTGAACCCGATAAAACATCGTTGATTGCCGCATTTAATGCTGCTTGATCAACCTCTGCAGCCAAACCTTTAATGGATTGTCCTACATCCATACCCATAGCATAACTGAACTTTTTCACTTCGTTGTCCAATGTTACAGGCTTTTGTTCAGCTTTTTCATTCTTACATGCCGATAGTCCTGCCAATACAACCATGGCAACTGCAATTTTAGCTTTCATACAACTCTCCTTACGCTTTTTAATATTTAACATTTATTCCCACTCAATGGTTGCAGGTGGTTTACCCGATACATCATAGACGACACGATTAATGCCGCGAACTTCATTGATAATCCGGTTGGAAACTTTACCCAGCAAACTATATGGCAACTCTGCCCAGTGTGCCGTCATAAAATCTTGTGTCACCACTGCACGCAGTGATACAACCCACTCATAAGTTCGCCCATCACCCATCACACCTACAGATTTGACAGGCAAAAACACCACAAAGGCTTGCGACGTTTTGTCATACCAGCCTGATGCGCGCAATTCTTCAATAAAAATTGCATCTGCCCTACGCAATAAATCAGCATATTCTTTTTTTACTTCACCCAAAATACGCACGCCCAAACCTGGCCCTGGAAATGGGTGCCTATACACCATTTCACGCGGCAAACCCAAGGCTACACCCAACTCTCGCACTTCATCCTTGAATAATTCACGCAAAGGTTCGAGTAAATTCAGGTGGAGTGTATCAGGAAGACCACCTACATTATGGTGACTTTTAATGGTTTTCGCCTTGCCATTTTTTCCACCCGCAGATTCAATTACATCAGGATAAATCGTGCCTTGTGCCAACCACTTGGCATTAGGCAAGCGCTCTGCTTCATCTTGAAAGACATGGACAAATTCTCTACCGATAATTTTACGTTTTTCTTCAGGGTCAGACACACCCGCCAAAGCATTCAAAAAAACATCTTCGGCATCCACACGGTCAACTTTAACACCCAAATTGCCAGCAAACATTTCCATCACTTGCTCGCCTTCATTTAAACGCAACAAACCATTGTCCACAAAGATACAAGTGAGTTGGTCGCCAATAGCACGCTGCAACAAAGCCGCTGCCACCGATGAATCCACACCACCTGATAAACCTAATATTACTTCTTCATCACCCACTTGGGCTTTAATTTTTGCTACTGCTTCATCAATATAATGCGGCATATTCCAATCACGTTCACAGCCACAAATTTCATGGACAAAACGTGATAAAATCGCAGTACCTTGATGGGTGTGCGTTACTTCTGGGTGAAACTGCAAAGCATAGAAATGGCGCTTTTCATCTGCCATACCTGCAATCGGCGTGGCATCATTACTACAAATGATTTTAAAACCTTCGGGCAGCGCTGTAACTTTATCACCATGGCTCATCCAAACATCCAATATGCCACCTTCTTTATCTTCAATACCACTTAATAACGTAGAATTACCTGATGTCACAAGCTCAGCATAACCAAACTCTCGTGTTTTACCTTCCTCAACGGCTCCACCCAATTGCGCTGCCATAGTTTGCATACCAAAGCATATACCCAACACAGGCACACCCATGTCAAATACACATTGGGGTGCATCAAATGTATCTTCATCATTCACCGAATTCGGACCACCTGAAAGAATAATACCTGATGGTTTAAAAGCTTTAATGGCAGCCTCATCCATATCCCACGGATGAATTTCACTGAATACTTCAGCTTCACGCACACGGCGTGCAATCAACTGTGTATATTGAGAGCCAAAATCAAGAATTAGAATCTTATCTTTGCTATCGCTCATGCCATTACTCATTGATTAAGACTCCATCCTATAGTTTGGTGCTTCTTTGGTAATCGTCACATCATGTACATGCGATTCACGCAAACCCGCGCCTGTAATACGAACAAACTTGGCTTTTTTATGCATATCTTCAATGGTTGCAGCGCCCACATAACCCATAGATGCTCTCAAGCCACCCACCAGTTGATGCAACGTGTCGCCAATAGGGCCTTTGTATGCCACACGACCTTCAATGCCTTCGGGAACAAGTTTCATGGCTTCATCCACATCGCCTTGGAAGTAGCGGTCTTTACTGCCTAATTCCATCGCACCAATCGAACCCATACCACGGTATGATTTATAGGTACGCCCTTGGAACAAAATCTTTTCGCCTGGCGCTTCATCTGTGCCTGCAAACATAGAGCCAAACATACAAGTCGATGCACCCGCAGCCATCGCTTTAGCAAAATCACCTGAAAACTTAATACCACCATCACCAATCACAGGCACGCCAGCGCTCGCCGCCATATTGGCACATGCCATTATCGCTGATAATTGAGGAACACCCACACCTGCTACCATACGTGTCGTACAAATAGAACCTGGACCAATACCTACCTTCACTGCATCCGCACCCGCATCAATCAATGCTTTGGTGGCTTCAGCTGTGGCGATATTACCACCAATAATTTGTACATCATCACCATATTGTTTTTTCAAATCTGCAATTTGCTGAATCACGCCTTGCGAGTGTCCGTGTGCCGTATCGACAATCACTGCATCTACACCTGCTTCATGCAGTGCTTCAAAACGCGCTACTTCTTTTTCGCCAACCCCCATAGCAGCTGCAGTTAATAACCTACCCAAGTCATCACGCACTGCATTGGGGTGTTCGGATGCTTTTTCAATATCACGAACCGTCATCATACCACAAAGCTCACCCGCTTTGTTCACCATAGGCAACTTTTCTATTCTATGTTCGCGAAACAATTGTTTGCATTTTTCAATGCTTGTGCCTGAAGTAATGGTAATCAATTTGTCACGTTTGGTCATCATGTCGGATACATGTTTGCGTGTATCATTTTCAAAACGAATATCACGGTTGGTAATAATCCCACTTAACTTGCCATTGCCATCCAGCACAGGGAAACCTGAAAACCCACATGAACGGGCTAAATTACGTACCTCTTCCAAGGTCATATCTTCTCTTGCTGTAAGTGGCTCTTGGACTACGCCAGCTTCATACCGCTTCACTTTACGCACTTCATCAGCTTGCTGCTCTGGCGTTAAATTTTTATGAATCACACCAATGCCGCCTTCTTGTGCTAAGGCAATTGCAGTGCCTGATTCGGTTACTGTATCCATTGCTGCAGAGACAACTGGGATATTTAGTAAAATCTTATTGGTAAAACGTGCTGTTGTTTGCACAGTAGCTGGCAGTACGCTACTGGCTTGAGGTACAAGCAATACATCATCAAATGTATATGCTTCCTCAATAATATTTCCTGAAAGTGGGGTTAATGAAGACACTGACTTCCTCCTAGGCTTGAAGTCAGCCGCATACTATAAATAGCATGCACATTACACAAGTTTCAATAATGCGGTGGTGGCGCTTCTTGCTCGGGCGAACTTTGTTGCCCAGTATTATTTTGCATATAATCACGAAGTTGGTTCAACGACTTGGTTATAGTATCAATTTGATTTTGTTGTGTGATGATCACTTCATTCAACTCTTGAATCAAATGTTCTTGGTATGCACTTTTGGTCTCTAAATGAATAATTCTATCTTCCATGGCAAAACAATAACCGATTTAGACTTTCAATACCATAATTGACGGGCAGTTTCTCGCTTCATCGCGATGAAAACCTTGCACTAAAAGTATCGGTTCACCCATTTTAGCTAAGCTATATTTCTGCACCAAACTTTTCGCCAGCGTCATATGACTACCCATATCCTCCACCTTAACAAGCACAGGAATCACCCCCCAAATCAGATTCGTACGCCGACATGTTTCTTCACTACTGGTCACAGCTAAAATTGGCGCTTCAGGACGCTCTGAGCTTACAGTAACTGTTGTCCATCCTGATTCAGACAATACTACAATGCCATGCACCATTAAATCACGTGATAACAATGATGTTGAGCGTGCTACCGCATTACCAAATGGCAAAGCCGACTGGTGTGCTTTACTTGTTGTTGCTCCTGAACAAAAAGACCCTTGATGCCACAAGTATGCCTCTGCATTGATAATCACCCGCGCCATCATTTCTACAGATTTAACAGGATAATGTCCCACCGCAGTTTCACCTGACAACATAATCGCATCGGCGCTACTGCTCACTGAATGAAAAATATCAGTGGCTTCAGCACGTGTGGGCCGAGCATGCTCAATCATGGATTCCAATACCTGCGTTGCTACGATGACAGGTTTACATTGCTTTCTTGCTTCTTTAATCAACATATCTTGAGTGATAGGCACTTGCTCTGGTGGCAACTCCACACCCAAATCACCACGCGCCACCATAATTGCATCTGCTGCTTCAATAATTGCACAAGCGTCATCCAAAGCTTCAGGGCGTTCAATTTTGGCAATAATACGAATATCCGTCCCCTGCTGTTCCAACCATGCCCGTAATAGATGAATATCATCCACATGTCGCACAAAGGATAATGCTAGAAAATCTACACCCAGCCCCACAGCAAACATGGCATCATCATAATCTTTTTCGGTCATCGAAGGTGCAGAGACCACTGAGTCGGGTAAGTTAATACCTTTATGGTTACTCAACATACCACCTTGCAAAACACGACAATATACTTCCGTGCCTTCAATCTTCTCTACCACAAGCTCCATCACACCATCAGCCAAAAATATACGCTGACCAATAGCAACATCATGCGCTAAACCTTTGTATTGCGAAGGAATAAGACCTGCTTCACCTTCCACATCACGCATGGTAATGCTCACCCCATCACCTTTGACTAAGAGAATTTGGTTATCCTTAAATGTTCCCGTACGAATTTTTGGACCACACAAGTCCACAAGCACAGCAATATGTTTTTCGCATGTTGCTGCAATATTACGAATCATTTGATAGCTTGCATAATGTTCGGCGTGTTCGCCATGTGACATATTTAAACGGAATATATTCACACCTTTTTGAATCATCTGACGAATACTATTTTCATCAGCACAAGCAGGTCCAATCGTAGCAATAATTTTGGTACGTTTGTGTTTAAGCAATTTCATTTTAGGCTCTAATTTCATCAGACCCTCCTCAATCAAGGATAACTAACCTAACTGAAAACAGTTGTTTTGGACACTTGTTCAACTAGACTTTAAGAGCACTATATACAGGTTAAATCGCTTCACCTAAATGAGTTGTGTCATTCTCTCCTTGGTGTAGTGGCATACACAATAAAAAGGTACAGCCTGACTTGCAAGAATCATCCAAAGTAATAAAACCATCGTGTTCTTTCGCAATGCCATACGCAGCAGAAAGCCCCAAACCTGTGCCTTCTCCTACACCCTTAGTCGTAAAGAAAGGTTCAAAAATAGAATCTTTAATATCTTGAGGGACATTAGGCCCATTATCCATAATACGTACACAAGCATGGGTTTCAGTTGTATTACTCTTATGCTTCACTGCAACATCGGCATGCATTATTTCAACATTTATCACTATTTCTGGTGAAGCAACCTGTGCAACAGCATCTTTAGCATTGCATAAAACCTGCATCACAGCATCACTTAATGCAGTTGCATCACCCATAATCATCACATCATCTTTACATGCTTGAAATTGGCAACGTATGCCCTTTTCTTTGTTAAATACTGCTACACTCGCTGCAACAAGTTGATTTAAATGAATATGAACATGCATATGCCCTTGCTGTTCATGACCCACATAAACCAACATTTGCTGTACCATAGCTGCCGCCCTATCACCCAGCTCTTCAATAGTCTCCAGCTTATCTTTTAAATCTTGATCCTGTTCTTTCAATTTAATCAAAAATGCATTGCCCATAATGCCCGTTAGAATATTATTAAACTCGTGTGCTATACCACCAACTGCTGTGGCAAGCGATTTCATTTTCGCTTCTTGAATTTCTTTTTCATGCAATTTTTGACTTAAGGTTTCATCATTTTGTAATACCACATAATGCGTCACCACACCCTTGCTATTTCGTACAGGAGAAACAGATGTACTCACAGGGTAAAAGCGACCATCTTTCTTTTTATTCACAAGTTTACCTTGCCACGCCTCTCCTCGCTGCAACTTATCCAGTGCTTTTTGAATCTGCTTTTCCGATTGGGTTGGGCTACTTAACAAATCTAAGGCTGATTGACCAATAGCTTCATGTGCTGCATAACCTGTCAAGGATATAAAGGCAGGGTTCACATATTGAATATGAGCTTGCATATCAACTATAGCAATCGCTTCTCCTGAGTATTCCACAGCATTGGCAAGCAAACTCAAGTAATTCTGCTTGCACTGTTTTTTTGATATATAAAAGGCTAGCAGGCATGCTGAAACCAAGATAAGCAACACACCAATATAAAACCATGTATCCTGA
>JALUWH010000233.1 GCA_027019685.1 Ghiorsea sp.
ACCCGATGACAAGTCTTGCTCTGGTAAATACGCTGCCCAAATACGTTTCATCGGAATCACACAATGGTGCGACACACCACCAAAAGAAAAGTTAGACTCCAAGTATGAATCTTTAATATGAATAGGCTGCGGCATACGCGCATTTAACACCAGCGGCAAGGCATGGTCGTGTTTCAAGTGTTCTGGCAGTTGCACATCTTCAGCTGCAGCATCCACCAAGATAAAAATACGTTTATGGTCGTAAAAGAAGTCACGTAATTTCTTCGCCTTCAAAGCGTCTGTGAAATTCACACTCATGGTTTCTTCACCCCTTTCATCCCCTTCACCATCAAGACGCAGGCTGAACATGAAATGCCAGCGTTTCTAAAGGCTTTCCACCTTTGAGATGTTGTGCAATGATTTCATCAACCTTAGCTTCATTCATATTGGCATACCATACCCCTTCAGGATACACCACCATGATTGGCCCCTGCTCGCAGACACCAAGACAGCCCGCTCTGTTCACACGCACTGCATTATCCCCTTCAGCCAACCCCTCTTCAGCCATGCGTTGTTTGATATACTTTAATAAGGGCATGTTTTCACCACAAGCCTTACCCACACACATGATGGCATGATGTTTATATGAAGGAATACTTAGTTTATCTGTCATTTTTATGCTTACCTAAAGCCTATGAATTTCATCTTTAATATTTGCCGTAGCGTACCAAGATGAAAACCAGATGTCATTTACACTTGGTCTTGGCTTCAGTTTGTGGTGGACTTCGTCCATGCAAATTCCTCACCATATTGAATCAACCATTCGGCAACATGCCGAAAAAGGCAAAACATTTAACGCATATATCTATGATACCGCTCCGCTGAAGCGAAGAATCAACTGCCTCAAGCGCATTATGCCGCAAGGTGTTGAAGTGTTTTACGCCATGAAAGCCAACCCTCACCCTGCTTTTCTGAGCGCAGCTTTAGAAGCTGATGTAACAGGCATTGAAATCGCCAGCCTTGGTGAAGCGCACAAAGCCGTAGCTGCTGGTTTCACCCCCTCACAACTCATATACACAGGCCCTGGCAAAAGCTTGGAAGAATTAACATGGTGCGTAGAAAATCATATTCGAACCATTCATATTGAATCTTTAGCAGAAGCACACCGTATTCAAACATTGTGCAAGCAACATGACACCCAGCAAGACATCCTGCTGCGTATCAATGCCAACTTTGATATTCATGATGCACAAACCACTTTTTCAGGTGGTTCAAAGAAATTTGGTATTGACGAGGAACAATTGGATGCTGCGCTTCCACAAATTCTAGCCTTAGACAAACTTAACTTTCGTGGTTTACATGTGT
>JALUWH010000234.1 GCA_027019685.1 Ghiorsea sp.
ACTAATGTTTTGCAGTGCATCACATACCGCTTGGTTAATTTTCAGCCAATTGGTGCGTGTGCCGCAAACATGTGCTTGTTCGCAGGCTTTGTTGCCAGCTTCTTCACAGCCTGTGAGTGCAATGTCACCTTCCAAGCTGCGGATGAGTTCGCGCACATTAATGTCCTGTGGTGTACGTTGTAGCTTATAACCACCATTGATGCCGCGCACTGATTCAACAAGGTCTGCTTGGATGAGCGTGGTCATGACTTTGCGCACGGTGGGTTGGGGGATAAATGTTGCTTCCGCCAAGTCTGGCGCGCGCTGCGTTGCATCACCGCTTTTGGCAAGCTCGGACATTAAAAGGATGCCGTAATCTGTCATTTTTGATAAGCGAAGCATTTTTTAAACGTTTAACCACCTTAAAATTTGAAAGTGGAGCATTTTAGTCATGTTTAGAAATCAGGGCAAGTAAATATTCTCATGTTTAGAATATGGGATTTAATCAAGGGTTGTTTGTCGTATGCATAGCTGTGGTATAAACTACTGCATATTCTGCAGGTTGGAGGTGTTGTATGCTCAAAGGTAATATGGTGATAGGACAATCGGGTGGACCTACGGCGGTGATTAATCAATCCTTGGTTGGGGCAGTGCTTGCGGCACGCGAGCAAGAAGCTATTACGGGTATTTTGGGTGCTAAACATGGTCTTGCAGGCATTATGGCTGAAGATTTTATTGATTTAACTAGACAATCGGTTGCGCAGCTTGAAGAAGTGGCGACCACGCCCGCAGCGGCTCTTGGCTCTGTGCGCCTTAAACCAGGTAAAGCAGAATGTGAAAAAGTATTTGAAGTGTTTAAAAAGCATGATGTTCGTTTTTTCTTTTATATTGGTGGTAATGATTCTGCGGAAACAGCACACATCATTGCTGAAATGGCGAAAGAGGAAAACTACGACTTTTGTACCATGCATATCCCCAAAACGATTGATAATGATTTAAGGGTGACCGACCACTGTCCAGGTTTTGCATCGGCAGCACGCTTTGTGGCGCTGGCATTTATGGGCGATGATAGAGACAATAAAGCTTTGTCTGGTGTAAAAATTAATGTGGTGATGGGGCGTGATGCAGGCTTTTTGACCGCAGCATCGGCATTGGCAAGGCAGGCTGATGGCGATGGTCCTCATTTGATTTATTTGCCTGAGACAACATTTAATGTGGAACAATTCAAAGCCGATGTAGCAGCTCAAGTGGAGAAACATGGTCGTTGTGTGGTCGCAGTATCGGAAGGTATTGTGGATGCAGATGGTCATCCCATTGCTACCAGTGGCGAAAAAGATTCACATGGTAACCTCCAGCTTTCAGG
>JALUWH010000235.1 GCA_027019685.1 Ghiorsea sp.
ACCTGGCATTTGAATCACTAAAGGTGATACATGACCCAACTTCTGCCAAACAGCTACTGCTGTGGCACAAGCCCCAGAGCCACACGCCAATGTTTCACCTGTGCCCCGCTCAATAATGCGGATATTTGCATGCTTTTCATCATAATCACTGATGATTTCCACATTACGCTCAGGGCAAACTTGCGCATGCTTAAAATAAACACGGTGTGGGTTGCCAATCAGTACATCCGTATAATCTTCTGCCACGTCTTCAATATCAGCATTACCCATCACTACAGCAATACCTTTATCCGTTCGTTTTGCTGTAACAATTCTATCTGACAAAGCAATGGAGACTTCACCTTGATTCAACTGTTTCATCAATAAATCACCAACACAACGCAAACCATTACCGCAATTGGCAGCCTGTGAGCCATCTGCATTATAAATGAGCATCAAAGCATCCGCGGTATCGTGAGGTTGTAACACCAACAATTGGTCGCAACCAATGCCTAAGTGTCTATGACATATCTTTGTAATAAATGCTTGTGTCAATTCAGGCAAAGTATCAACCATACCATTTAAGATAACGAAATCGTTACCTTGTGCCTGCATTTTCACAAAGGGTAGTGTCATAGAATCATCAAGCTTTGCTATGCTCAACTTCCACCGTGGTATACACACCACCGCGCACATTAAAAATAGCTGTCACCTTCAACCAACGCGGATTCATTGCCGCAATCAAATTCGATGCAATCATATTGGTTACTTTTTCATGAAAATGACCTTCATCTCTAAAGCTCCAATAATAAAGTTTGAGTGATTTTAACTCCACGCACAATTCATCAGGCACATAATCCAACTTGATTTCAGCAAAGTCCGGTTGCCCCGTTTTCGGGCAAAGGCAGGTAAATTCAGCCGAATCGATTTTAATATGATAATCGCGTTCTGGATTTGGGTTTTCAAATACTTCCAGTGTTTTGCTTGCTTCAGCAGTGGGTTTATCGCCCAATTGGGTTAATGTACTTGTTGTTGTCATCTTGGATTATGCCTCAAATGTTGTGATAATTTTTGTGTAAATTTCGGTGAGTGTATCCAGCTCATGGATAGCCACTTGTTCATTGACTTGATGGATAGTGCTATTGGTGAGACCTAGCTCTGCAACGGGTACACCTGCTGCAGCCAAGAAACGACCATCCGATGTGCCACCACCCGTATCACGGTTGGTTGTGATACCTGTAGTCGATTCAATCGCAGCACATACCATATCTAAAAACTTACCATCTGGTGTAGAAAATGCATTGGCTTCATGCCTAAAATCAAACGATACATCCGCACCATCACAAGCTTGTGTGATTCGTGCCTTAATTTCATCAAAACTATTACTTGGGTTATACCGAATATCCAAAAATGCTTCTGCACTACCTGGAATCACATTGCTTGCCCCAGTTCCCGCATTCAAATTGGTAATTTGACATGTGGTTGCTGGAAAACCATCCACCGCTTCCCCCCAATCAATGGCGGCAACCTTGGCTAGTGGTTGCACCGCTTGATGAATCGCATTATCCGCATCATCAGGGTATGCCGAATGCCCTTGTTTGCCGTTAAATGTCATGGCAACTTGAACCACACCACGCCGACCACGGCGAATGGTATCACCCACTTGCTTATCGCTTGATGGTTCACCCACAATCACCGCATCGGGCAATTTATCTTGCGCTTGCAAGTACTCCACGATACGAACAGTACCATCGATTGAATCACCCTCTTCATCAGATGTAATCAATATTTGCATGGTAGGCAAAGGCTCAAATGTTGCACACAACTGCATCACAGCCGCCATCCAGCAAGCAATACCACCTTTCATATCTTGCGCACCACGACCATGCAATACACCATCTTTCACCACAGCATCAAATGGTGGGAAATCCCATGCTTCTACAGGGCCTGTGGGCACCACATCAGTATGCCCAGCAAATGCCAACACACCTGAAAGCTCGCCTTCACGGGTATAAATAGAATTGGTGATACCATTACTATTCACTTCTGTGCGCACAAAGCCTAACGGTGCCAAGCTTTTACCAATATAATCTTGGCAACCCGCATCTTCAGGCGTGGGTGACTCTCGCTTCATTAATTTGATGGCTAAATTCAAAGCACACGATATTTTATCTTGTTCTACACGCATTCGTTTATAGCCCTATCATGCACTTGCCTGAACATGCACTTCATCTTAATAACCTTTCTTAAATTCTGTTTTATGACATTTCGGGCATGGTGGAATACGCCCTGTTTTTTTAAAATGCATTTCATAACCACAAGCTTTACATTCCAAACGCCCTGCACTGGTAATTTCACCTGATTTACACGTCAACGCATGATCAGCTTTATCGGCAAACTTGGACAATGCGACACCAGTTACATGCATCAGCTTAGACATGGATGCCAACGCACCTGCACCCAACCGTGAAGGGTTTAATTTTTCTTTGGCAACCCTTGAAAAATCATCGCCAACCAAGGTTCTAATCTTTTCGCCCTGCTCACGCGCTTTTTCCATAGCAACATGCGCAAATTCAGAGGTTTTTTCTGCACTGGCATCAAAAACATCATGCAAAGTATCCGTAAACTCATCATGATGAGACTCTGCCTTATCATTCTCCAGCGTATTAATCACTGCCGCATAATATTCGATTGAAGGTACTAACCCATCCATACGCACCACAATATCTTCAGGTGGCTGCGCTGTGAGCACAGAAAACAGCGCTTCATGCAATGTTTGTGCAGCATCATCCCAGCCCAAGTGTTGAAACAAAACAATACCTGAACACATCACAGAACCTGTATGACCCTGTGCCCGCTCAACATCAAAACCTAATATTTCTGAATCTGTAGTTGTATCAGGGGTACAAACCAACCAGTTGATATGACGTTGATCGGCATATGTATGACGCACCACAGCATCAAACATTTCTCGCACAGCTTCGCCAGCATGGCTTTCTTCATGTTGAAAAAAATAAACTTCAGGATAATCCGTGTTTTGCAAAACATCTTGTTCATTCACGTCAGTATCTTCCCCAGCCTGTGTATGTTCATTCATGATGTTTTGCCCCTTTACAACACAGCATCAAAGCAAGGTTCACTTTAGTTTTGCAGCCAACCGTGCCTGACGTTTGGCTTCTCTTGCCTTTCGTTTAGCTAAATCATAACGCTTCTCATCCAAAGCTTGTGTTGCTTCAAGCAAAGATTGCTCTGCACTTTGGTAGTACTGATAAGACTTATGCTGCTGCGCTTTTTCATCCACATACAACACACGAACTGACTGTACAGCCGCTCGTGCTTCTGCCATGGCTTGTACAGGTGGTTTGCTGGCACAAGATGCCAACACCAGTAGAAAACAAGAAATCATCAGACCACGTATCATAAGCCCTAGAGTTCTATGTTTATGCTGCGCTGTCAATACGTTATCCTTTATGATTCTGTATCAATTTGGGTACGACGTTTACGTAAACCCAGCTCTTTCCACTGCATATCACCCACTTCTGATGGTGATTCAGCCATAGGGTCGGCTGCTTTTTGTGTTTTCGGGAAGGCAATCACATCACGAATAGACTCCGCACCCACCATGAGTGACAACACACGGTCTAAACCAAATGCCAAACCACCATGTGGTGGTGCACCATATTCCAAAGCTTTAAGCAAGAAACCAAATTTATCACTCGCTTCTTCATCGGAAATACCCAAGGCTTTAAGCACTCGCGCTTGCACGTCTGTTTTATGAATACGAATCGAACCACCGCCGATTTCTGTACCATTCCAAACCAAATCGTAGGCTTGTGAACGCATTTCAAGCGGTGCGCTCTCTAATTTATCCAAGTCTTCATCGTAAGGTGCGGTAAAGGGATGATGAAGTGCTTGCAGGCGTTTGTTTTCGCTATCCCATTCAAACATAGGGAAATCAACCACCCAAACAAAGTTGTTGGTTTTTTCATCAAATAAACCAAGATCTTTACCCAATTCCACGCGCAAATAACCCAGCGCATTGTTTACCACTTCTTTGGTGTCTGCACCAAAGAATAACAGGTCGCCATTTTCAGCTTGCGTGCGTTCCAACAATGCTTTGAGCACATCTTCGGATAAGTTTTTCACAATCGGTGATTGCAAACCATTCGGAATATCATCTTTATCATTCACTTTGATATATGCCAAACCACGTGCACCATAAATCGAGACAAACTTGGTGTAGTTATCAATTTTCTTGCGGCTTAATTTATCATTGCCACCCGGCACACGAATCACTTTTACCAAACCACCATTGTTGGCAGGGCCAGAGAACACTTTAAAATCAACAGACTTCATCAAGTCAGTCACATCAATATGCTCCAAACCGAACCTAACATCAGGGCGGTCTAAACCATATTTATCCATAGCATCCGCATAGGTCATGCGTGGGAATGGTGCTTGCAACTTCTCACCCATGCCTGCTTCAAACATAGCACAAATCAAACCTTCAGCTTTTTCCATCACATCATCTTGATTCACAAAGGACATTTCTAAATCAATTTGGGTAAATTCAGGCTGGCGATCTGCCCTTAAATCTTCATCACGGAAACAACGCGCCACTTGATAATATCTATCCATGCCCGCCACCATCAACAGTTGTTTAAACAACTGCGGGCTTTGCGGCAAGGCATAAAATGAACCGGGATACACACGCGAAGGCACAAGATAATCACGTGCACCTTCGGGTGTAGATTTGTTTAAAATTGGTGTTTCCACATCCAAGAAATCTTGAGAGTCTAAATAATTACGTGCTGCATGCGTCACTTTATGACGTAAAATAAGGTTGCGTTGCATTTTCGGGCGACGCAAATCCAAATAACGGTATTCCAAGCGATGTTGTTCACCAGCATTGCAGTCATCATCAATCGAAAATGGTGGTGTTTCAGCGCGATTAAGCACAACCATTTTAGAAATTTTTATTTCAACTTCACCTGTCGCCAATTTACTGTTAATGACCGCATCATCACGCGCAATCACCTCACCAAACACTTCAATCACATCTTGTTGGCGCATAGAGTGCCCAAGTTTATGCATATCTGGGGTATCAGGGTGAGCAACGACTTGTACCAAACCTGAGCGGTCACGCACATCTAAGAAAATCACACCACCGTGGTCACGGTTGGTTTCAACCCAACCTGAAAGTTTTACTTGTTGTCCCAAATGAGACTTGCGAAAATCGCCACAATATGTGCGCGTCACCATGATGTTCACTCCAAATGCCAATAGCTTTAATTAATATTGCACCGCAACCTAACAATGCCTTGCCTGACTGCAAGCTGACTTTTAAGTATTCTCTGACTAGGCTGTGCCCATGACTGATTCTTCAACTTACCAATTCATTGATACACCCCAAGCACTGATTCCTGCTTGTGAGGTGTTAAAACAAGCCAAAGTCTTATGCGTGGACACCGAATTTCACCGTGAAAAGACCTATTATCCCCAATTTGCCCTGCTGCAAATCGGCTGTCATGATGGCGTTTATATTATCGACCCTGTTGCCATCAAGGATTTAAAACCCCTTTGGGACATCATTATTGACCCCAACATCCTCAAAGTTTTCCACGCAGGTCGCCAAGATTTAGAAATTATACTGGAACATGCAGGCGCATTACCACTGCCCATGTTTGACACTCAAGTGGCTGCTGCACTATTGGGTTACGGTCAACAAGTGGGTTTTGGCAACTTGGTGCAACGCATTACCAAAAAGGCTTTGGCTAAAGGCGAGTCATTCAGCGATTGGTTGCGCCGCCCTTTAACCAGCCAACAAATGAAATATGCGGCTGATGATGTCATTTATTTGATGCCCATTTACCAAGCACTCAAAGAAGAACTGCAAGCTAAAAAACGCAGCACATGGCTGGATGAAGAACAAGCTACACTTACCAGCCCAGACACATATCACATTGATAAGAATGAAGTTTTTTGGCGAGTTAAAGGTGTGAACAAACTTAAACCCAAGCATTTGGCGATTTTAAGAGAGCTTGCAATATGGCGTGAAGAGCAAGCACAAAAGAAAGATATACCACGCCGTCGTTTGATTGCCGATGAACCTTTGATTGAAATTGCCAAACGGGACACTTTAAATATTGATGTTATGAAACGTATGCGCGGTCTCAATGAAGGTATCATTCGCCGTTTTGGTGAAACATGGTTAGAGCTTTGGCAAAAAGGTATGGATTGCCCCGAAGAAGATAGACCCAAACTTTCATCGCGCAAAAGCAACACCTCAGGCACAGATTTGCGCCTAGAATTGCTCGACACCTTGCTTCGCCTTAAAGCTGATGAAGCCAGTATTTCATCGACAATTCTTGCCAACAAATCTGAGCTTTCTGCCCTCGCTTCTTGGGGCAACAAGCCACATGGCAACCCACCAGAATTACCGTGTTTACAAGGCTGGCGCGCTGAGTTGGTGGGCAATGCTTTGTTGCAGCTATTACGCGGTGAAATTTGTTTGCGGCTTAACCCCAACACAGGTTTACCTGTGATTGATAATTATAAAGAAAATACCACAGCATAGAGGTCATCAAATGAAATTATTCTTTTCAGTAGGCGCAATGCCTCAAGTTGGCAAAAAAGCATGGCGATTACAAGATGATGGCACTTGGCGCAGCTGTACGCCAGGTGAGCCTTTAAAAGAGCATGATGCCAAACTCACCGATAAAAAAGAAGTCAGCAATTGGATTAATGTTCGTTTGGTTGAAGACAAAGAAACAGGTCTAAAAGCAAAGGGCAAAGTCAGGTTGTTTGATTTTTTTGTAAGCGGTATTTTATCGTATGTCACCGTGCATCGCTTATCCCCTGCCCCTGTCCCTGATAAGGCGCAGATGATAAACGCCATTGCCCAGGCCGAAGTTGGCAAGCCTTGGTTATTGTATATCGACCTTGCAGGCAACTTTCGTATGCTAAACAGCGATGAAACACCCATTATTGCCAACCCAGACATCGCCGTACGCGGTGAAATCGCTTCATCAGAAGCTTTTATCGGCAAACAAGCTGCCCAAAACACTGAAAAAATGGATGAGCTTTACCTTCAATTCATTGCAGGCTGGTTAACCCACTTAGAAACCCGCCGATTATCCGTCTTTATCCCTGAAACCAAAGATATTCATTCACTTGAAGATTGCATTGAGAAAATCAAAGCTTGGAAACATGAGGAACTACCTAATACCTAATCCATTAAAGCTACTCAATACATTAGTTGACCAACTAGACCAACCTTGGTACATTCAACCTAAATATCATACTGGAGGTTTATCATGATTGTGAACATTTCCGAAGCCAAAGCTCAATTATCCAAGCTAGTTAACATGGCTTATCATGGTGAAAAGGTTGTGATTGCAAAAAACAATACACCGCTGGTTGATTTGGTGGTGCACCAGTCTGAGGGCAAACGTAAACTTGGCTTGCTGCAAGGCTCTTTTACTGTACCTGATGATATTTTAGATGAAGATGATGACATCAACACCATGTTTTATGGTGAATAATGATGCACATCATTATTGATACACATATTTTCTTATGGGCAATCGCCGAACCACATAAAATCAAGCCTGAAAAACGAGCACAACTCGAAACACCAACCAATACCATTTTTGTCAGCGCAGTAAGCATCACCGAAATTATGATTAAAGCATCTATGGGTAAGCTTCATATCAATTTCGACCCTGTGGCTGCTGCCAAAGAAAGTGGTTTTGAATTGCTCCCTCTAACTGGTGAAGATGCATTACCCCTTCAAGACTTACCTTTTCATCATAAAGACCCTTTTGACCGTATGTTGATTGCACAAAGTATATCAAGAAACTATGCGCTTATGTCTGATGATAAAAAATTTAGTGCTTACGATTGTAAGCTGATTTAATTTCTAAGGAACACTCTATGACTTTTACACCTCAAAAAATCATGACCATCAATATGAACGGTATTCGTGCCGCCTCGCGCAAAGGCTTTTGGGATTGGTTTGCCCCGCAAGATGTGGATGTACTTTGCATTCAAGAGCTGAAAGCCAAAGAAGAG
>JALUWH010000236.1 GCA_027019685.1 Ghiorsea sp.
GATATTGGTCGTTTTTTACCTGTACTAGTCGTTGAATAGCGGTGCTATTCGCCTCAAGTCCATCTAAAAACCACCTCAACCCCATGAGTTTTCGCTACAGTCGTTTAAGTCTAACAGACTCCTAGTTGTTTTTTTAAGATGCTCAATACTTCAAGCCATCACTCGTATTGCAAGATGATGCTTGGCTGCTAGTTTTGCTGTATGAAATCACTTTGGTGTACACGGAAAAGCATGACACATGGCTTTAAAATTGAGCTTGTGGCGTGTGTGGCTTGTAGCTGTAAAAAGCGAAAAACGTGTAAACCTTATGCAGCCGTTCCATTGGCTGATATTGCGGCAGCTAACCGCGAATCCAAACGTACTGGGCATAATGTTGCTGAAGATTTACCGCTTTTTGAGGCTGTTCTCAAATAAGTCAGTGTAGCTTGTTGGCTTTTTGATATGCCTCTGCCGCTTGTTGCCATTGTCCTTTCTCGGTATACCAATCACCACGCAGTTGCCACAGTTCAGCATTTTCATGGTTTTCCAATAAGCCATACAAACTATCATCCGCAATACCGCTTAAACCTGCTTTGTGCGCAAGCTGCATGCGTAGCCAAGTACCAGCGGTAGTCTTTTGGTAAACGGCTTTGTCAACTTGCTTGAAATGTTTTAAAGCATCGCTTTCCAGCATGGGTAGCAGTGCTTTTGCCACTTGCATATCATCATGTTGGGCAAGATAGTCCAACAACAAACGGTAGGCAGTTTGGGTATCACCTGATGTTTGCAATGTTTGGGCTAAGTTCATCAGTGTTTTTACATCCGTTGGGTTGATACGATTGGATTTGCGTAAGTAGGTAAGCGCATTTTCACTATCTTGCTCTGCAAGGTGACGCAGTGCTGTAGCCAGCTGGGGCCTGATGTGTTGCACTTGTTTTTTGCGTTGAAATAAGTCTTCCAATAAAGCAACTTGCTCGGCATATTCACCACGCTCACCCAGTAAGGCTGCTTTGCGCTCAAGGGCAAGTGATGCACCAGGGTGCACCATCAACCATGTATCCAAATACTGTTGTCTTTGCTCTAAACTTAGATGGGTTTGATTAGGTTCAGTTGCCAATCGCGCTTTAAGCGCAATGATGTGTGGTTTGTCTTTTTCATCATGGATTGGCGCATGGCTTTCAGGTTTATCCCACCAAATTATGAGCGCATCATGCAACCATTGTGGAACAATACCTTTGCTGCGTTTGAGTAGTTTTTGGCTATGTCCTTCGCCTTCATCAATCCAAGTATCCAAAGCTTCTTGTAAGCGTAGTTCACGGCGTTTTTTGTTACCACTGCGTAGG
>JALUWH010000237.1 GCA_027019685.1 Ghiorsea sp.
GGATAACAAACGCTTAAATGCGACTTGTGCATCAAAAACTTCTGCTTGATTGACTGCCACCATAAAACGACGCATATTTCTTTGTCGTGATAACACTTTGATTAAGGCATAGGCATCGGTTAATGAAGTTGGGTCTGGGGTAAGCACCACCAATGCTGATTCCGATGCTGATACAAAATACAATACATTATCACCAATACCTGCTGCGGCATCAATCAATACCAAATCATAATCTGAGGAAATACGGCGCATTTCATCCATCATCACTTGCTGTTGCTCGGCATCTAAAGCTGTAAGTTCATACAAACCACTGCCACCAGGTAACACATCAAAACCAGCTCTTGCGGGTACAATTAAATCGCTTAATCCTTTCTCACCACGCACCAACTCTAACAAAGACCCTTTGGGTGAAATGCCCAACATCACATCTACATTTGCCAAACCCAAATCTGCATCCAACAACAATACCCGCTGTCCTTTTTTTGCAGCATACTCGGCTAGATGAACCGAAAAAAATGTCTTACCCACACCGCCTTTACCGCTACAAATGGCAATCACACGTGGTACTTCATTTCCAACACTCATGTGATGCTCTCCTCTTCAAATTCTTCTTGCTGCTTATGATGTTTTACCAAAATCGCAGTCAATGCCTTTGGACTTAACCAGCCCATTTGCCCTGGAACTTCAGCACCAAAACTACAATACGACATTGGCATACGTGATGCCTCTGCCCAATTGACGATTTTACCTGGGCGGGTTGTCTCATCGAGCTTGGTGAAGGCGATTTGTGTCATTTCCATAGCTTGCGCACGTTTTAACATCATCAAACCATCTGCTTCATCCAAGCTTGCTGGCATCACGATAGTGCGGTGCGTACAAGCTAGCTTTTCCCATAATGCCATTTGCGAACGCAATACCGACGCATGCCGATTATTCCAACCTTCACTATCAATAAGCACAAGCTGTGCCGTTTTTGTAGCTTGATGAGCACGCTCTGCATCTTCTTGATTTCTAATGATAAATAGAGGTATCCCCAGCACCTCAGCATAAGCATTGAGTACTTCGCTACCGCCAATGCGTTGGGTGTCTGTCGTCATCAAAGCAACGGATATACCTTTAAGGCTGTAATGTGTGGCAAGTTTGGCTGCAAGCAGTGTTTTGCCTGCACCATTAGGGCCTGATAATAAAACAACCCTACGCTCCTGCTTAGCAGAAAAAGCTTTAGCCCAGCGTAATGTGCCCAATGTAACAGGCTGATGTTTGGCATAGGCATCTGCCATTTCAAAAGCATTGATGGGTGATACGCCCATAGCCAATAAATGGTCAAATGCAGTTTGCACATGTGCTTTGCTAATCGCCTGCCGATATTGCTCAACATCACGGTTGCCCAAGCTTGCAGCAATCTTTTCCAAGCGTTGCATGGATGCTTCCAAATTTAACTGAACAGCATTATCTACAGTAGGCTTGGAAACTACGGTGCTTTTCACAGCATCCTCAAGCTCATTATCCAATGCTGCATGCACACGCCATTCTTTTTCACCTTGGGCATTCACAGCCTCAATTCTATCCAAAATAACAGCATCAGAACCAAAGTCTTCTCGAACCAAGGCCAGTGCTTCATGCATTTTTGGGGCTGAAAAAACTTTAATTTGCATCGTTTAAGCCCAACTTACTTAATGTGCGTACACTGATTCTCGATGGAATCTCAGCGACTGAAATCACAGCTACACGAGACATCACCTTACTCAAAGATGAAGCCAAATGCGGACGCAATACTGGTGTAGTTAATAATACAGGGACATCCACTTGCTGTTGGGCTGCAATTTCAGTAAATCGCGTAATAAAACGCTGCCATTGATTGAAATCCAAAGGTAAATTCACTGTGCCTGCAGGTGCTTGCGCTAAGCGTTCAGACATATTCTGCTCTACAGCAGGGTCTATGGTAAATACAGCAAGTTCATTTTGTTCATCCAAATACCGCTCTACTATGCTGCGCCCAAGTTTTAACCTTACCTTTTCCACCAATGCCAACATATCTTTTTGCTCATTCAAACCATCGGCAATGGTTTCAATAATCAACAATAAGTCGCGTATTGGCACCCACTCTGACAACAAGCGCTGCAGTATATTTTGTAACAAACCATACGATACCTGTGCAGGCACAATCTCATCCACCACTTTAGGATAACGCTCGCTTAACATCTCCACCAACTCTCGCGTTTGTGCTCTATCCAACATCTCGGCAGCATGCACACGAAGAATCTCCGTGATATGCGTAACCACAACAGTGACAGGCTCTACCACAGTATATCCCGAAAGCTCTGCTTGCTGACGTTTATCTTGGGTAATCCATAATGCAGGCAAACCAAATGCAGGTTCTTGTGTAGGCACACCTTCTACACGCATACCTGCAACCTGACCTTCAAGGGCAAGCAAGTTACGCGGGCGAATTTCACTGCGTCCAACTTCTGCTCCGCGAACCAATACCCGATAATCACCCACACCCAACTGCAAATTATCTTTGATGTGTACGGGTGGTAATACAAAACCAATCTCTTGCGCAATTTGACGGCGAACGGTTTGCAAGCGTTCAAGCAAGTTACCATCGCCAGAACCTTCAACCAAATCAATCAAACCATACCCCACTTCCAAGCGCACAGGATCAACCACCAATAAATCTGACATGGGTTGCTCTTCTTCTTTTTTAGGGGCTTCAATGGCTTCAGCATCAACATCAGGTTTTGCAGCTTTTTGATTGACCGCTGTTTGTAAGTACCAACCTGAAAAACCAAGCCCTATTGCCAACATCATAAATGGAATAAAAGGAAGACCTGGCACAAAACTCATAAATAACATGGCTCCTGCTGCCACATAATGTACCCTAGGGTGTGCAGTGAACTGGTCAGTCATTTCAATCGACATGGTTGCGCCACTACCTGCTCGCGTAATCACAATACCTGCGGCAGTTGAAATAATCAGTGCAGGGATTTGGGATACCAAACCATCACCCACTGTCAAAATACTGTACACGTTAATCGCATCACTCATGGACATACCTTGTTGCGCTGTACCTATAATCATACCCGCAATCAAATTGATTGCTGTGATAATCAAACCTGCTACAGCATCACCACGCACAAATTTTGCTGCACCATCCATAGAGCCATAAAACTCAGCTTCTCTTGCCACATCTTCACGGCGTTGTCGGGCTTGTTCCTCACTAATCATTCCCGCATTTAGGTCAGCATCAATCGCCATTTGTTTACCAGGCATAGCATCCAAGGTGAAGCGTGCTGCAACCTCTGCAATACGCGTTGAACCCTTGGTAATCACGATAAAGTTAATCAATACCAATACAATAAAGATAATTAAACCAACAACAGTATTACCACCAACGACAAACTGACCAAAACCTTCAATCACATGCCCTGCTGCTGCCGTACCCTCCTGCCCGTGTAACAGGATAAGACGTGTAGTGGCAACATTGAGTGAAAGACGAAACAATGTAGTTAATAATAATAACGATGGGAAAATCGAGAACTCTAATGGCTTAAGCACATAAATAGCAGTGAGAAGAATCAAGACACCTGCTGCAATATTAATCGCCAACAAAAAGTCCATAATCCAAGTTGGCAATGGCACCATCATAATCATGATGACTGCCAATACACCCACAGCTAACATGACATCAGTATGTTTGCTCATGCGTTGTAATGTTAGGGTTGCGCTAGCCAACATAAATCATGTGCTCCTCATTTCATTTTAAAGACTTCAGCCAAAATCACCGCCACTGCTTCAAATAACTCTTCAGGGATTTCATAACCAATCTCTACCTGCTTAAACAAGGAACGCGCCAAAAGTTTATTTTCACGCACAGGTACACCACTTTCCTTAGCTAAAGCTTTAATTTTTAATGCAATATTATCTTTACCCTTGGCAATAACCTTGGGCGCACCACCACCCTGAGTGTCATATTTTAGTGCCACGGCAAAATGCGTTGGGTTGGTAATCACCACATCAGCTTTGGGTACATCTGACATCATACGATTTTGTGCTTGTTCCATTTGAATTTGACGAATTTTGGCTTTGAGTTGTGGGTCGCCATCGCTCTCTTTGTGTTCATCACGTACTTCTTTCATCGACATTTTCATGGATTTTGCATGTTCCCAGCGTTGATAAATCACGTCCGCTAAAGCAATAACAAAGAAAAAGGCAGCCACCAGACCTATAATCGATAAGCTTCCTTGCACCAGTAGTGATGCGATATCCCCCACACTTTTACGCGAACTATGAATAGCAGGGTCAAACAAGTCTGAAACCACAGACCAACAAATAAAACTAATCACGGTTAGCTTGGTGATTGATTTAATAAACTCCGCAACTGATTTGCTGGAAAACAATCGCCCTAAGCCTTTCATTGGACTCACTTTTTCCATTTTTGGTTGTATGGTTTCAAAGGTAAACACAGGACCCGTCACCAAAAACACCACCAACATCCCAAGCAATACCATGGGTATAGCAATGGGCAGCACAAATAATGCAACTTCCATGGACAAATCAATAAGCAAGGTCTGCATACCCTCTGCTGTCATATCCACCACGACCTTGCCTCCAAGAAAAGATTTCAATAAATCTTCTGCCCGCATTGCCATCCATGCGCCAATGCCTGTCACAGATAATGAAGCTAAAATCAAAAATGAAATGGCTGTTGATGGTTCGCGGCTGGTGGCTACTTGCCCCTTATTTCGGGCATCTTCCAGCCGCTTATCACTGGCATCTTCGGTCTGCTGGGATTTATCCTGATCGTCTGACATCTAATGCCCTGAAAGCCTACGTAAAAACATAGGCAAATCCTGCCCCAACCCTGAAAAGGCATCATACATTAACGACATCATGGCAGGAAAGGAGAGTGATAAAATCAACAAACCCAAACCAACAGATAATGGAAAACTTACGAAAAATACCTGAATTTGTGGTACCGCCCTTGCAATCAAACCCAAGGCTACATAAACGAAAAAGAGTAAGGTTAAGATAGGAGCCATCAACTGAATCGCTAAAACAAACATATCTGCCGCAGCTTGTGTAATCACATCCCAACCATTAAACGACCATGTCGTGCCTACTGGCATGATGTTAAATGATTCCACCAAAGTCATAATAAACATATGGTGCGCTCCACTCGCCAACCACATAAGCATAGCAAAAATACCAATAAACTGTGCAACTACCGCCGATTGTGAGGAGGTGACAGGGTCAAACATATTTGCCATTGCCATACCCATCTGTAAGCTCATCACTTGTCCTGCAAAGTGTGCTGCAGTAAAAATAAGCTGCGCAATCATAGCAAGGGCTGCGGCAAGTAACATTTCTTGAATTGCCAACATGGCGAACACAACTACATCAGGTTGAATCACAGGTACATGTTGAGAAACCACAGGATAAAGCAAAACCGTCAAAATTCCGACAAAGCCTGTTTTAATTGGAGAAGGCACCAACTTATGCCCAATCACAGGTAGTAGCATCATCAATAAACTGATGCGTAAAAAGACTAAAATTCCAACCAAAATATCTTGCTCATCAGGAAGGGGGAACATCTTAACTTAACAAGGTGGGGATAGATTCAAAAATGCGGCGGGTATAACTCACCAGTGTTTCTACCATCCAAGGTGCAGCAATCACCATCACCACAAACACAGCAATAATTTTGGGTACAAAAGTTAGTGTCATCTCTTGAATCTGGGTCACAGCCTGAAACAATGAAATCGCCACCCCTATCACCAATGCCACCACCAACATCGGCATGGATAACATCAATATCATTTCAAGAGCTTCTTTACCGTAATTAATGACTAAGTCTGGGTTCATACTCAACTAAAAGCAAAGCTAGTGCCAAAAAAAGTATAAAGTACAAATCTCAACTAAAGCTTTTAGAAAACGAAGTGGAAAATTAACTCCGCCATATCACCCAACTAAAGGCTTTTGATTATTGCATGCAAAAAAGGATGTTTTTTAACAGATGAAGTGTAATCACGCTTACCTTCGATAAGGTCAGCCATACCTCGGCATAAGCGATGTCCATAATGTTTGAATATCATGTTCCGCCAACGAGAGTTAGGGTGATATATAACCTTAGCTATCAACCTTGCAACCTTCAACTCTTGTAGTATAGGTTCAATCACATCCTGTTGATACATATTAGCGACTTGGTTGGGTTGTTTAAAATGCTTTGTAATAGCATTCCCTGCCCCTAAACCACTTTGAATCGCATGCGTTAAGCCTTCGGCAGTAACAGGGTCCGCCAAACCCGCAGTATCCCCAACCAGTAGCATACGTTGTTTCATCATGGGCTGCTTACGTGGGGAAAGTGGTATAATAAAACCTTTTCGATTGGTAATGCGAGCATCTTGAAAACCTAACTTTTCTAAATAAGCATCCAAGCAGTTTTGTAAGTTAGGGCTTTGTTGTGGTCTCATCATGCTCAAACCTACAGATAAGTGGTCTCCTTTAGAAAAAACCCAAGCATATCCACCTTGAACAATACCAAAATCAAACATCGCCTGATCTTGAAAAGCATGCTGCTTATCAACATAAACATCAGCCTCAAGGGCGGGTAAAAGCAACCTATCTTCTTTCCAAAATTGATTGCTTAATGTTGCCATTGCCCCTTCAGCAAACACCACATACTTTCCTTCTATATCACCATGGTTGCTGTGAACATGAACGGATGAAGCACTGGGCTTAATCACTTTGACTTGCGTCTTATCATAAATCTGAACACCTAAACGCTTGGCATGTTGTATTAACGCATAATCAAAGCTATTGCGGCAAACCATCGTAATAAGGTTATCTCTTTTTTGTGTAAACGCCATTTCTGGGTCATTCGTTTGCATAGCAATGGTGTGGCACTGCTGCTCCACAGGAAAACTAATGTCTTTAGGGATAAGGTTAACAGCACGTTTAACCAAACCTCCTGCGCAAACTTTTCTTCGGGGCAACTCAGATTTTTCTAATACAGCAATAGAAAGACCTTTCTCTGCACAAGCAATCGCACTCATGATACCTGCAGGTCCAGCACCTATCACAATAACATCCACAGATATTGTCTTTGAACCCATCATATAAATACCCTCAAATGTTTAATTGACCCATTGCCACTGAAATCATGACCATGATTGATAAATCAAAACATGGCATCACAAAATCATAAAAGCAAAGTATCATTCACTTTTTAGACCTTAATGACATAAGGTATTCAATTACTCTACACCTGATTCAAAATCTTTCAGGACTTATTGAAATGGTGAAGTATTTTTTGCAGCTTGTTCGATAAGAAGCAAGCGAAATGTTAAATCATCTCTTGGATTTAGTAATAGTCTGCAACAACAAAATTGCCACCAATCCTACCATCAACATGGGCATGGATAACATCAATATCATTTCAAGGGTTTCTTTACCGAAATTAATTACTAAGTCGAGATTCATATATACATTAAAGCTGTTGCCAAGTGATAGCCTAGACAATATATTATCAGTTAATTATTATATCATATTTTAATAATATAGAACCAAGGAGACACCATGAAAATATCTAAAGTTATAACCGCTGGGCTAGTATTGGGAAGCCTAAGTTTTGCCACAGCATCTTTTGCTGCCGATGAAATCGCACTCAAACAAGAAGGCATTCAAATTATCAAACAATTTGGAGGCACGCTTAAACCCCAGCTGATTAAAGCCATGAAAGAAGGTGGTCCTGTCCATGCTATTGAAGTTTGTGCAAACAAAGCCCCTGCTATCGCCAAGCAACTTAGCCAAGAAACAGGTTGGAATGTCAAAAGAGTGAGCCTAAAAGCACGCTCTACTTCTGCCAAACCAGATATGTGGGAAGAAAAAGTATTAAAAGACTTTGATGCCC
>JALUWH010000238.1 GCA_027019685.1 Ghiorsea sp.
ACAACAGCAATGTTTTTAGCAGTCGTTAAGATACTTTTTAATTGTGTATCACTTGGATTTTGCCATGTCGTTTGTTTTGTCATGTGCTGCTCCTTTTTAAACTATAAATGCAAGTGAAGCCATGTGATGTTAGTCTGAAACGTATATATTATCAAGGTTAAGTCATGAATTTGATAGATTTATCTTGCAAAAACGACCCAATAAGTGTAGAAGGAGAAACTAGCTTTTTGTGTAACAAGGTTTCCATCTTAGGAGGCATTTTGTGAAGAATAATCGTTTGATGTGGTTTCAAGGTATAACCCAACGTATACAAACATGGGTGACGAATTGGTTGTTACATGAAGAGCCACGAAGATCACCACCATTGCAAGATTTTCATAAAATGAGTGAATCCTTACAGCTTGCCGATGTATTGCTGTTTAAGGGTAGGGCGCGAATTAGTCGCGTGATTAGTATTGTAACACAATCCCGTTGGACACATGCAGCCTTGTACATTGGTCGGTGTTCTGACTACCCCAAAGATTCGGAAATATTAGCTTTAATACGTCAGCATTTTGATGGCGATGATGATGCGCAATTGGTTTTGGAAAGTTTATTGGGGCAAGGCACGGTAATTACACCCTTGGCTATGTATGAAAACGACAGTATCCGTTTGTGTAGACCGCGAGGCTTACTGGAAAAAGATGCCTTGAAAGTTGTGCAACATGCTGTGCAACAAGTGGGTCGGGAATATGATATTCGTCAGCTCTTTGATTTGGCTAGGTTTATGTATCCATACACCTTTCTTCCACGGCGCTGGAAGTCTTCATTGTTTACTTATAAAGCAGGTGCCGCCACCAAGGCAGTGTGCTCAACAGTATTGGTTGAAGCGTTTATGTCGGTGAAGTTTCCAGTGATTCCTGTAATTCATGAAAAAGGTGACCAAGTTTCCGTACATAAACGTAATCCGCGTTTATATACGCCCCGCGACTTCGATTATTCGCCATATTTTGATATTATTAAATTCCCGTATTTGAACTATGACCAAACCTTTTGGGGCTTGGTGACCAAGGGTGGCTATCGAGATTTACCATGGGATGAAGATGAAGCTTTTTATTGTAATTGTGGTGAGGACTGTTTTGTAGAGGAAGCTGAAGCTAAAGAGGTAAGCCAAGGAGAAAAAGTATGATGTACATGATTTTGGTTGGTCTTGCAGTATTATTGTTTGTTTCACCTGTTCGCCGTTTGTTGCTGATTCGTCCATTTATGGGGCTGATGAAAAAAGCCATGCCTTCGATTTCTGAAACTGAGCAAGCTGCGATTGATG
>JALUWH010000239.1 GCA_027019685.1 Ghiorsea sp.
TGGTTATGGACGTACAACAATGAGAGACCTAATATGGCTCTTGGTGGCATTACGCCTAAGCAAAAGCTAGCGTTAGCTGCATAATGATTTTCTACTTATAAATGCGAACACTTATGGGTGGATTACCGCTCCACTGTATATCAGTCATGAGAGGAACATCATTGGCAAGCGCAGGATACAAAGCGTAAGAAGGAATTTGCACATCAGGGTGTACATCAGGGCCACCAATACCCACGCCATTTACTTTTGCATACGCAGCGACTTCGCTTAACTTGCTTCCGATATCACCAGCGCCTGGTATCCAGTTGAGATACATGATTTTTACAGTGTTAGGGAAGGCTGTAGCTAAAGCATAAGAAGTGAAGTTAAGTTCGTTAACATATTGGTTGGCATCATAATCAGCGAAGTATTTGATGTTTCCTGTTGCACTTTCAGAGGTTTTAATGGCTTCAAAGTTAGGGTCTAGATCAAATTGGCTGCCGAGCGCAGTAATTAAAGCTCTAAAGCGCACTCCAACACTATGAACCCAGCGTTTTGCAATCATTTCATGGTCACCAGTTGCATATCCTCCTTGATACTCGGCTGTTCTTAAGTATTCAGGTACAGGTATAAAAGGATTGTTTTTAAAGGATTTATCACGAATCATAACAATAAGATGTTTGTTTAGTGGGCGTAATAAAGCCAGGTCGTTTTCGATGCGAGAGAAGTCATACACACCTTTTTGTGTTTCTAAGTTCACCCAGTTGTAAACAATGCTTATGCCTTTGATGGCTGGGTTATCTATAAGCGTAGCAATGATAGTATCAGTAACACCGTGTGTCGCAATAATATAATGCCCTGCATTTGTAGGCATAACGGTGGCTGTGCGTGAGCTTATGATGAAGTCATTGCTGACTGTTGCAGCTTTGCTTTCTGTCGAAGTAGTGTTACCACAAGCAGCTAACGTGCTTGTGATAAATAAGAATACAAATATTTTATAAATGTATGATAACATGGTGTTGCTCCTGTGTACTGTTCGACTGTGTCTATAGGTATATATCGATTACAGGGGCTTGCTTCTGGATAGGTAGACTGTTTAAATGTATGTAAGGATTTTCCTTATTCGCTTATGAATAGAGGTTTTGAAGAAATGAATGGATAGTATAGGTGTCGTATTATATCTTGATGGCTGTTATTGTTATTTGCTCATTACGTTGAGGTGAGCTATCCTTTTTTTAAATCATTTTATTTTTAGCGATATTGCTACTTTGGGAGTTCTAAGTTCAAAATGTCTAAACCTTCATTTATTGGGCTTGGGGTACAAAAATGTGCAAGCACCTGGATACATCGTATCTTAGAAGACCACCCACAAGTTACAGTGAGCAGCCCTAAAGAGCTTGATTTCTTTTCATATCATTACCACTTTGGGTTTGCTTGGTATGAATCCCATTTTTCAGAGGCTTTAGCAACAGGTGAAAATTCACCATCCTATTTTTGTGATTCGCGAGCTGCGGAGCGGGTTTATCGGTATCACCCAGACATGAAAATCATTGTGTGTTTGCGTGACCCTATAGCTCGCATTATATCTCATCATGCCCATGAAGTGAGGCTTGGTCATGTGGATGCTAGATTAACTTTTACCGAGGCACTTGAGAATAATCCTATGTATATCGATCAGTCGATGTATGCCAAATACTTAGATATTTGGCTTTCTACCTTTCCAGAAAACCAAGTGTTGATTTTGCTACAGGAGGATATAAAAAAACAACCCAGTATGGTCGCACGTGATGTGTATCAATTTTTAGGTGTTGATTCTGATTACCAATCAGTGTTTTTAGAGCGGAAAGCCAACCCATCACAACAAGCAAAGTCAGACTTTTTTGAGGGTGGACTGAAGAAAACGGCGAAGTTTTTACGCTTGTTAGGCTTGGATAGTATGGTGAAAAACATTAAGTCTGTATCATGGATACGTGCGATTCGGCAAAGTAATATGCAGAATATTCATGAGAACTTGCCTAGAATGACAGAAAGTGAAATGCAGCATTTGGACGCTGTTTTTAGAGATGATATTCGGGATTTGCAAAAGATGACCAATTTGGACTTATGCGCATGGCCGACTTATCAACGTTGCTTTGGGACTGCAGATGTTAAGTAATTTGTTTCAATCCAAGGCGAAATATGTTGTTTTTGGATTTACTGGTCTTTTTTTGATGTTTGTTGGGTTGGTTTTGGGGCGTATTGTATCCATTGGTGATGTTCGTTTTGGTATACTTTTTTTTGGTTCGATATTTGGTGTGGTTCTTTTGGGGATGCCCAACACAATAGTGTGGCTGTGCATTGTGACTACTTATCTCATCTGTGGTCCGATTGTTTATAATATACCAGGTTTGGATAGTGTATGGTGGGGAGCTTATGTGTTGGGTGGTATCCTTTTTATACCTGCGTTCTTCCAGCTTATTACGTCAGGGAATACATCAAGAATAAATATGGGTATAGGTATGCCCATATTCTTATTTGCTATGCTTTTTGTGATGACGGCATTATTAAATTGGATCCCTCCAATGCAGTTGTTGGTATCAGTGAAAGTTTGGTTATTGTTGGCAGGTGTTTTTGTGTATTTGACAATGGTTCACCTTGATGAAAAAACTGTTTTTTTCTGGCTCAAAGTTATTTTTGGTATTGCTTTGATTCAAATTATTCCAGTGTTGTATCAGTCGTTTTTTGTAAAGGCTAGCTTGGTTGCTCTTGGTGCCTCTACATCTTCTGCAGATACGGTGGTGGGAACATTTGGGGGTAGCCCTACTTCTGGTGGAATGACTGGGGCATTGGCTGCATTCTTGGTGTTTAACTTGATGATGTTTTTAGCATTTGTTCGTTATAAAGTGATACAAAAGCGTGTATGGTTGTATTTGACGTTGCTGGTGTTACCAATGTTGTTTATTGAGGTAAAAGCATTATTCATTTATTTACCAGTGGCATTGTTTGTGTTGTACAAAGACTTGGTGATAAAAAACCCGATGCGTTTCTTGAAGTTATCATTTATGGGTGCCGCAGCCATGTTGGTGATGTTGCTGGTGTACCAAGCATATCATTGGTCGAATAAAGGCGGTGATATGTCTCAAAATATGATGAAAATGTTTGCATATTCTTTTCAGAGTGAAGTGGGTAATGCCAAGCAGGAAGAAGGTGTGATGACTAGGGTGGAGGTGTTAACATTCTGGTGGGATAAGCAGACTGCAATCAATCCCATACCTATTTTATTTGGGCATGGTCCTTCAGCTTCTAAAACAGGTGGCTTGGAAAAAGGTACTGTTGCTCAGAAGTATGTTCCTAGAGATATTGATCGAACAGGGCTTGCCTTAATTTTATGGGACTTTGGTATTTTTGGCCTTTTACTTATTAGCTGGTTGTTTTGGCGTTTGTTTCGTTTGGCAGGTCGGCTGGTAAGTATATTACAATCAGAACATTTGAAGGCGATGGCACATGGGTTGCAAACCATTGTCCCTTTGTTCTTCTTGGCAATTTTATACCGTAATGACTTGCCCTATGCGCCGCCGATGATGTTATCATTTATGATAACTATGGGGCTACTTGCATGGCTCTCAAAAGTAGCCGCTGAGCAGTATTCTCGCCCAATTCCAGGCTCTACTAGATGATTAAAATGTTTTATAGTACACGCGAAAAATACCCTGCATCGCGGGTGGATTTGCAGGATTTATTTTCGAAGCGTGTATGCCGTCAGTTGGATATAAAGCTGGACTGGCACATGCAAAGTATGAGCGAATTGGCAGAAGGCAACCAAGTTGTAGATACTGCTGGTGAGACTGTTTTCCTTGGTAAAAACTCAAAGCGTCAAGGTATTTTAAAAAAAATACAAAATCAGTGGTTTGCATTTTTGCATGATTGTAAAGCGTGGTTTTATATTCGCAAAAGTGATTATGATATTGTGCAAGTTAGGGATAAATTCTGGGTTGCATTGGTTGGGTTAGTCGCAATGAAAGGACGAGGCGGTATATTTTGCTATTGGATGTCTTTTCCTTATGCCGAGGCGGATTTGTATCGTATTCAAGCTGAGAAAGATGCATATTCTTTTTTATACCGTGTGTTTTATTTTGTACGTGGAAGGCTGACACACTGGTTGCTTTACCAGGTCATTCTACCGCATGCAGACTTTGTATTTGTGCAAAGTGAACAGATGTTGAAAGATGTTGAGAAACAGGGTGTTTCACGCCATAAAATGATGGCTGTGCCAATGGGTATTGCATGGGAGCGTCTACAAGGGTTACCGCAGGCAAAGAGCCTTGGTTTACCCAAGCAAGCCAAGGTTGCCGTATATATGGGAACCATGGTCAAGGTGCGGCAATTGGATTTTATTTTAGAGGCTTTTGTACATGTTCTAAAAGCAGAGCATGATGCTATGTTATTGATGGTGGGAGGAGAACCAGAGGATGTGCAACGGTTGCAAGATATTGCTATGAAACTTGGTATTTCAGACTCGGTTTATTTTACGGGGCTGCTGGATATGCAAGAAGCATGGGCATATGTATTAGCTGCAGATATTTGCTTGTCTCCATTTCGTCCTAGCCCCATTCTTGATTCGACATCGCCAACCAAAGTTGTGGAGTATTTAGCTTTGGGCAAACCTGTGGTTGTGAATAACCACCCTGATCAAAGTCAGGTGATTGAAGAGAGTGGAGCAGGTGTAGTCACTGATTATACCCCAGAATCTTTTGCACAAGGTATGTTGTCATTGTTTCAACATCCTGAACAATGGTCTATGATGGGTAAGCTTGGTCAGAAATACGTAAAAGACACACGCAATTATGATGTGATTTCTAGCCAAGTTGCGAACGTGTATCAGCAATTAGTGCAAACCACTGCAGCAAACAAGAAGGGGGTTAAGTGAAGCTTTTATTTATTATTGGGACAGGTCGCTGTGGCTCTTCATTGGTGCATGAGCTTGTCGCTTTGAATCAACAAGCAGGTTTTGTGTCTAATTTGGATGACCGTTTGCCTTCACTGAATAGTTTAGGCGCATGGAATAATACGGTTTTTCGTGCAATGAAAGGTAAGTTAACCCAAAAAGGACAAGCAAGGTTTGCGCCTTCTGAGGCTTATCGCCTGATAGGTAAGAAAGTGTCACCGATTTATGAAAATTCATGCCGAGACCTACTTGCCGAAGATGTAACACCTTGGTTAAGGGAGCGGTTTCATCGTTTTTTTGAGCAACGGTTTCTGGCGCAAGGAAAAGCTGTTTTTTTACATAAATATACAGGCTGGTCTCGGATTCAATTTTTTGCAGAAATTTTTCCAGAAGCCAAGTTTGTGCACATTGTTCGTGATGGTCGGGCTGTTGCAAACTCATGGCTGCAGATGCCGTGGTGGGGTGGCTATCAAGGCCCTGAGAAATGGTTATGGGGTGGATTAACAGAGGAAGAACAACATGTATGGAAAGAAAAAGATTTCGCATACCCTGTGTTGGCAGCACTGGCTTGGAAAAAGCTGATGCAAGGTTTTGTAGATGCTGAAACAAATATAGATGCTTCTCGTTATATGACTTGTCGTTATGAAGATTTCCTCGATAATCCAGAACAAATATTAAGACGCATTACTGCATGGGGCGGGTTACCTGATGCTGATTATATCAATGCAGACTTTTTAGCTTCGCGGGTAAGTAGTGGTCGCCGTCAATCTTTTAAGACAGATTTAACAGCACAGCAAGTTGCCGACATGGAAGATTGTATCGCTGGTTTACTGGAAAAGTACGATTATGTTTAAGCAACAACCCAACATGATATTTTTACTTGGTGCAGGTCGTTCTGGAAGCACGCTGCTTTATAAATTGTTGTCACTGCATGCTAAGGTTGGTTATATCAGTAGTTATAACAATAGTTTCCCTGCTTTTTTGCCTACAGGTTATACCAACCGTTGGTTATCACAGCATCTTGCCTTAAAACGAAGCGTGTGGTTTGAACGCAGTGGCAATGCTCATGGTTTTCAACGTGGTTTGTTTAAACGTTTGATACCTTGGCCTGTAGAAGGTGAAAATATTTATGCACGGGCAGGTATCCCCTTGTTTGAGGCGGAATCACAGGCTAAAGATGACAAACCAGCGCAAAAGTTCCGAGAAAGCATGTTGCGTTTAGCTCAACAACAAGGCGCAGATAGTATGTTGAGTAAAAGGGTGGCGAATAACCGTCGTATACCGTGGCTACAAAAAGCTTTTCCCGAAGCAAAGTTTATTCATTTGATACGCGATGGTCGTGATGTTGCACATTCATTTACACAAGTGAATTGGTGGCATGATAATGCGCGTGTTTGGTGGGCAAATAAAACGATGCGTGAGTTGAAAGCTGATGGGTGGGATGCGCTATCTGTAACGGCTAAGACATGGGTGGAGGCAGTCACAACAGTTGACGCAGCATTGGGGCAGAGAAAAGACGAGCAGGTATTGCATGTTCGTTACGAAGATTTATTAAAAACGCCGTTGCTGGTGTTGGAAAATATTTTGCAGTTTATGGAAGTGGAACCTAATTCGGATTATATTGAGCAAGTGCAAAGTATAGGTCTTAAGCCTGTAAAATCTAAGTGGAAATCAGCATGGCAGCCGCAAGCGTATGAAAAAGTTTTACAGCAACAGCAAACACTTTTGAAACAGTTGGACTATTTATGAAATGGTTTGTGTCCTTATTTGCCATGCTTGTTTGTGTGGCATGTTCATCGGGGGCTAGTGTATCTCAGCGACCAGCTGGAGCATTAAAGAAAATTGAAGTGGTGGATGCTATTCACCGCCAAGCTTTGTGTATGGATGGTAGCCCCATTGCATACTATTTGCAGCCTGGCTTGGGTGCAGGGATAGACACATGGGTCATACACTTAGACGGAGGGGAGCGTTGTGCAACCCTAGCTGAGTGTAAGCTTGTCTCAGCTCAGTTCCGTTCTTCACAAACTTGGGAGACTAGTTTGTTAGGGGAGGGTATCCTATCTGATGTTTACAGTGAAAACCCATTTTTTTATCAGAGTAATCATGTGTTGCTAAGACAATGCAGCGCTGATGGTTGGACAGGTACAAATTTTAGTAACCAAGGTTTTAGCTTCTTAGGCTCTGTCAGTTTCAAGGCAATTGTGCAAGATTTAATAAACAATAAAGGTTTGAATCAAGCAGCTAAAGTATTGCTCTCTGGTGCATCATCAGGAACGCAAGGTGTATTGCAGCATTTGGACTGGTTGGCAGCGAAACTTCCACAAGTACAGGTCAAGGGGGCTGTGGATGCAGGTTATGCGATAGATGTGCCCGTATACCAAAACCTTGTACCAGCAATATCAACACAAATGCAGCAGTATTACGTGTTTCACCATAGCTTTGTAGATGCGGATTGTGCAGCTTTGAATGCAGCTAATGTCCAACGTTGCTTGCTGCCAGAGGTGGTTATTCCCAATATCTCTACGCCATTGATGATTAAAGATTCGCAGTATGACCATGTCGTATTATCAAAATATGGGGTTTCTTTGCCGTATGATGTGCAAGAGCAAGCTTATGTTGATCAATATGTTATTCGTTTAAAAGCAAGTCTGTCTTCACAGTCTTTTGTTTATTCTGATATTAAAAACTCACACACAGCATTAGCAACAAAAGGTTTTTCGCGGAGAAAAATAGGGCAAACATATTTGTATAATTTCTTAGGAGAGTGGTTCTTTCAAGGGGTAAACATGGGGAATATCATCGAGTGAATATATTATGAATATGTATCGTAATTTTAACAAAGTGAGACAAAGTATTTTCCATTTTATGATGGGGCGCATGGTGCTTGTTATTTCTGCGGTGTTGGTATCACTCATGGTTGTGCGCGGTTTGACGGTTACGGATTTTGCAACCTATGTAACG
>JALUWH010000240.1 GCA_027019685.1 Ghiorsea sp.
CTGCTCAGTTTCAGAAATCGAAGGCATGGCTTTTTTCATCAGCCCCATAAATGGACGAATCAGCAACAAACGGCGAACAGGTGAAACAAACAATAATACTGCAAGACCAATCAAAATCATGTACATCATACTTTTTCTCCTTGGCTTACCTCTTTAGCTTCAGCTTCCTCTACAAAACAATCCTCACCACAGTTACAATAAAAAGCTTCATCTTCATCCCATGGTAAATCCCGATAACCACCCTTGGTGACCAACCCCCAAAAGGTTTTATCATAATTTAAATACGGAAATTTAATAATATCAAAATATGGCGAATAATCGAAGTCGCGGGGCGTATATAAACGCGGGTTACGTTTATGTACGGAAACTTGGTCACCTTTTTCATGAATCACAGGAATCACCGGAAACTTCACCGACATAAATGCTTCAACCAACACTGTTGAACACACTGCCTTGGTAGCGGCACCTGCTTTATAAGTAAACAATGAAGATTTCCAACGCCTTGGTAAAAAAGTATAGGGATACATAAACCTAGCCAAGTCAAAAAGCTGGCGAATATCATATTCGCGACCCACTTGTTGCACAGCATGTTGCACAACTTTCAAGGCATCTTTTTCCAGTAAGCCTCGCGGTCTACACAAACGGATACTATCGTTTTCATACATCGCCAAGGGTGTAATCACTGTGCCTTGCCCCAGTAAACTTTCTAAGACCAATTGCGCATCATCATCACCATCAAAATGCTGACGTATTAAAGTTAATACTTCCGAATCTTTGGGGTAGTCAGAACACCGACCAATGTACAAGGCTGCATGTGTCCAACGGGATTGTGTTACAATACTAATCACGCGACTAATTCGCGCTCTACCTTTAAATAACAACACATCTGCAAGCTGCAAGGATTCACTCATTTTATGAAAATCTTGCAATGGTGGTGATCTTCGGGGCTCTTCATGTAACAACCAATTCGTCACCCATGTTTGTATACGCTGGGTTATACCTTGAAACCACATCAAACGATTATTCTTCACAAAATGCCTCCTAAGATGGAAACCTTGTTACATAAAAAGCTAGTTTCTCCTTCTACACTTATTGGGTCGTTTTTGCAAGATAAATCTATCAAATTCATAACTTAACCTTGATAATATATACGTTTCAGGCTAACATCACATGGCTTCACTTGCATTTATAGTTTAAAAAGGAGCGGCACATGACAAAACAAACGACATGGCAAAATCCAAGTGATACACAACTAAAAAGTATCTTAACGACTGCTAAAAACATTGCTGTTGTAGGCTG
>JALUWH010000241.1 GCA_027019685.1 Ghiorsea sp.
CCATCCACCATAGAGACCATAGTTCAGCCACATACAAAAATCAACAACAAGCGAGTTTAATCAATCATGAAACGTACTTACGCTGCATCTACTCAAGCAAAACAAGCTGAAGAGTTAGTGTCCTCACTACAGCAACGCTTTGTCCAAGGCTTAGAAAAAATCTCTAACAAGCTAGGGCTTTCTCAAAAATTCAAACCTGTAGAGTGGCTAAGAGATGAAGGTACTCATGGTGGAGGTATTCGTTATGAGACCTCAGATGGTGCCATGATTGGGCGTGGTTCAGTGAATGTATCACAAATTCACTATGATGATAACCCTGATAAAAAGTTAGGTTCTGCTACTGCAATTTCCACCATTATTCACCCCAATAACCCAACTTCCCCATCCGTGCATATCCATATCAGTTGGACAGAAATGAAAAGCGGACAAGGTTATTGGCGCATCATGGCAGACCTTAACCCTTCCAACGATGATATTGAAGACAAACAAACTTTTCTTAACGCCTTAGAACAAGCATCGCCTGAACAATTTGAAACAGCCCAGCAACAAGGTGACACCTACTTTTATATCCCTGTACTTCAACGCCATCGTGGTATTGCCCACTTTTATTTAGAAGAATATAATTCAGGGGATAATGAAAAAGACCTTGCTCTAGCGCAAAATGTTGGTGAAGCAGCCATTGATACCTACATCAATATTTTAGAACACAGCTTACAAAATGCAAACCAAGCCACAACAAAGGAAAAAGATACACAGTTGGCTTACCATTCGCTTTATTTCTTCCAAGTACTTACCTTAGACCGTGGAACAACTACAGGACTACTCGTACACAATCAAAATGATGTTGGTATTATGGGTTCACTGCCTGCATATGTTGACCGAGACTTGTTGCAATCATGGGTAGAGAAAATGCCAGCGCCGCAAGAAAAGCTATTACAAGGGCTTATTGATGCTTTGCCAAGCACATCCCCTGCATTGGTAGATGAAAATGTCAAACAAAAACTAGCACAAGTGGTTAGGCAACATTATCAAAACTTCCCAGAAGCCATCGCTATGCAAGCTGCAGGGCATAGTATTCCACCAACCGTACAAAATCACAGCTAGTAGTTTCAGGTGAAAAGTAACCAACATCCATGATTTTTTCACTTCAGCCGTTGAAGTCCGACAAACTCCTAGACTTGACCAAAATGTGAGTTAAGCTTTCAATATTCGTATTAAAACGTATATTGGGGAAGCATACATGCTGCATCATTTTTCAAGTTTACAAGTTATTATTCTTGGCGCGGGTAAAGGTACGCGCATGGCATCAAGCAAACCCAAAGTATTACATGATATTTTGGGGAAAAGCATGTTATCACACGTTTTACATACAGTTGAAGACTTGCAACCTGAATCCGTTTGCCTTGTTGCGGGTCACGGCATAGAAGAAGTAAAAAAACACATCGGTGAACCTGAAAACTTGCATTGGGTAGAGCAAAAAGAACAGCTAGGCACAGGACATGCCGTATTACAAACCGAATCCGTACCAACAACTGCTGATATGGTGCTTATCGTCTGTGGTGACACCCCCCTACTTACCTCTGAAACCTTGGCAACTTTAGTTAAGCAACACCAAAGCAGTGGCGCTGGTGTATCTGTACTCTCTGCTATTGTAGATGAACCAAAGGGATATGGTAGAATTATTCGTGACATCAATGATGAAGTACAAGGCATTATTGAAGAAAAAGATGCCAATGATGCACAACGCAAAATTCATGAAGTGAGCAGTGGTATTTTTTGCGTCAACCGCACCCTGCTCTTCCAGTGTTTACATAGTGTAGAAAACAACAATGCTCAACAAGAATATTACCTGCCTGATATTTTACCTTTGGCGTTGGCAAGGTCTGCCATTGTACAAGCTGTGATTATGCATGATGCCAACGAAATGTTAGGTGTAAACGACCGTATACAACTTGCACAAGCTGAAAACATTATGCAGCAACGCATCACACACGAGTGGCAGAAAAAAGGTGTCACCATACAACAAGCGGACACTGTTCGCATTGAAGCATCTGTTAACATTGGCATTGACTGCACCATTAAAGCAGGCACACAATTGCTTGGCTCCACCCATTTGGGTGATGGTTGCACAGTGGGTCCATATGCCGTGTTACAAAACAGTTGGTTGGCAGATAATATTACCATTGAAGCATTTTCTCACTTAGAGGAAACCAGTGTTGGTGATCAAGCTATGATTGGACCTTTTGCACGACTACGCCCAGGTACACAACTGGATGATAAGGTGAAAATCGGCAATTTTGTTGAAACTAAAAAATCTGTGATTGGACAAGGTAGCAAGGTCAACCATCTAAGTTATATTGGTGATACCTTGATGGGTGAAAATTGTAACATCGGCGCAGGAACCATCACTTGCAACTACGATGGTGCCAACAAACATCAAACAACCATTGGTGATGATGTGTTTGTCGGTTCAGATACCAAACTGGTTGCGCCTGTAGAGGTTGGTTCTGGTGCCACCATCGGGGCTGGAAGTATTATTACCCGACAAGTTAAACAAGATGGGCTCACCCTATCAGCTCGTCCTGAACAAAGGCATGTACAAAACTGGGTTCGCCCCAAAAAAGGCAATTCCTAAATGTGCGGTATTATTGGTGCTGTAGGGCTTAACAATATACAAAACATCCTGCTTCAATCGCTTAAAAGTATGGAATACCGTGGTTATGATAGTGCGGGTATTTGTATCCAAGGTGAACAACACTTACATACCCGCAAAGCCAAAGGTAAACTTATCAACCTTGAACACTTGCTCGAACAATCACCACTAACAGGAAGCTTAGGCATAGGTCATACTAGATGGGCAACCCATGGTGTACCTGAAGTACGCAATGCACACCCACACCAAACTGAAAGTATCGCTATTGTTCACAATGGTATCATTGAGAATCACAAACAGTTACGCGAATCTTTATCTGCGGCAGGAGCAACGTTTGATTCGGATACCGACAGCGAAACCATTCCTTGGCTTTGGCAACAAGAGTACACAAAAAACAATAACCCTGAAATTGCTTTTCACAATACTTTAAACCAACTCCAAGGTGCTTTTGCTATTGCAGGGATTCAAGCTAATGAGCATAAACTTTGGTTTGCACGGCGAGGCAGCCCTTTGCTATTAGCCAAGGGTGAAGCTGGTGTTTTTGTTGCATCCGATGCATTGGCTGTTGGCACAGTTGCTAGTCATGTTATTTATCTTCAAGAAGGACAATGGGGTTGGTCAGACTTAGAACACATCCATATCTTCAATGAGGATGGCAGCCAAGCCGCTATTCAATGGGAGCCTATGCCTGAAATGGTTGCTGCCACGGAAAAAGGCCCGTATGCTCATTACATGCTCAAGGAAATCCATGAACAACCTCGTGTTTTTCTAGATATACTCAATGCTTATGCCCCAGACAAACAACATATTCATTTCCCTCAAGCTGCATTTATTGAAAACGACCCACTTCCATCTCGTATCATTATGGTAGCTTGCGGCACATCATACCATGCAGCCCTTACCGCAAGATATTGGTTAGAGAGATACTTAAAAATACCTGTAGAAGTCGATGTTGCATCAGAATTTCGTTACCGTGACCCTGTGATTGGTGATAACACTTGGTTTATCACCCTATCCCAATCAGGGGAAACTGCGGATACTTTAGAAGCACTGCGTTTATTTAAACAACAAACGCCACAAAACAAAACCTTGGTCTTTTGTAATGTAGCTTCCTCATCCATGGTGCGCGAATCAGATGGAGTTATCGAACTTTATGCAGGTCCTGAAATTGGTGTCGCATCTACCAAGGCATATACAGCTCAACTGTTAGCATTGGCATTATTTTCACTTAAACTTGCCTCCAATGCCAACGCAATGCCCCCTGAAGAAACCACCAAACATATCCAATATTTGTTTGATGCTAGCCAGGGTGTTGAATCTTTATTAAACAATACCCCCATATTTGATAAACTCACACCACTTTTCTCACAATCACATGGTGCATTATTCTTAGGTCGCGGCCCTTGTTATCCGCTGGCGCTTGAAGGCGCATTAAAACTCAAAGAAATATCTTATTTGCATGCTGAAGGTTATCCTGCAGGGGAAATGAAACACGGGCCAATCGCTCTCATTGATGAAAACTTACCCGTCATTGTCTTAGCTTTGCGGCAATACCACTTGGATAAAGTGATTTCCAACTTGCATGAAGTCCAAGCCCGTGGTGCAAAAGTTATTTTGATTACGGATATACCCGAAAAAGAATACCCCACCAATGTAGATACCATCATTCATATTCCTGAGGGAGACTTTTTTAGTGCACCATTATTAGCTTCAATTCCTTTACAATATTTGGCTTATAACGTAGCGCGGTTTAAGGGCACAGATGTGGACCAGCCTCGCAACCTAGCCAAATCGGTCACGGTAGAGTAAACTTAGTCTATGAAAGTTCTTTTATCATTACTCTTTATTGCAGGATTTGCAGGTGCAGGTCTTTATTTTACAGGGTCTAGTGATATACAGAAGTCCTCCAATTCAGACATGATGCAACTGGGTAACTTCGCCTACCAAGAAAAACGCTTTGATGATGCATTCAAATGGTATGAAAACGCTGCCAAGCAAGGTATAGCCAAAGCACAACTTCGCCTATCTGAAATGTACCAGGCTGGTCAAGGTGTAGACAAAAATGAGGCAGCTGCCGCTGGTTGGCTATTAAAGGCAGCCAAGCAAGGCTTACCGCAAGCTGAATACGAGTATGCAGTTGCTCTAGAGTTTGGGCGTGGCATGCAAAGAACATCCATCAAAGAAGCTGCAACATGGTATCAAAAAGCGGCACAACATACATACCCCGAAGCTATGCTTAAAGTTGCAAAACTGTATTTTTCAGGTTTGGGTATGGATAAAGATTTAGAACAAGCTCTAAAGTGGGCACTACAAGCAGCAAACAAACATGTACCTGATGCCGATAACATTGTAAGTAGTATTGTCCAAGAAGTAAGCGACCTTGCCAACCAAGGTGACTACCCATCTCAGCACATGCTTGCGCTAATGTACCAACAAGGCTTAGCTGTTGACCAAGATAAAAAACTGGCTTTAACATGGTTACGCAAAGCTGCCTCCAAAGGTTATATTGATGCCCAGTATGATTTGGGTCGCACACTTGCTCAAACACAAACAAATCAAGCTTTATATTGGTTACAAAAAGCAGCAAGCAAAGATCACGTCAAAGCAGGTTATATGGCTGCTGCATTAATGGCTCAACAACATATCACTGACCCACAAAAGGTGAGCCAAGCTTGGCGCTGGCTTTACCATGGTAATCAAGCCAAACAACCTAAAGTGATGTACAATCTAGCTATCGCCCTTCATCAAGGGCAACTTGGCCTCCCGCAAACAAACTTTAATTACCAAACATGGTTAGAACAAGCTGCTCGCGGCGGCATTACTGAATCACAAAATGATTATGCAGTTGACCTTATTTTACAGCAAAAAAACACCAAAAAAGCTGTGTTTTGGTTAAACAAGGCTGCAACAAAAGATGTCAATGCCCAGTTTAACCTTGGTCTTATTTATGCGCGCGGGGATATGATAACACCTGATGATGATGCTGCCGTCCGCTGGTGGAAACAAGCTGCAAAAAATGAAAATGCTAGAGCTAAAATGATGCTAGGTCTTTTCTACAATTTGGGTAGAGGCGTAGGTCGAAGTGAAAAAGAAGCCATATATTGGTACGAACAAGCTGCCAAACTTGGTGACCCTAATGCTTCCTATAATTTAGGTGTATTGTATTACAACGGCAGAGGCATAGACCGCGACTATAAAAAAGCGGCTGATTATTTTTACCAGCTTGCTAAACAAGGGGATACGGCTGCTCAGAACATGTACGCAAGTTTATTCTTAGAAGGACAAGGGGTAAAATATTCACCCAAAACTGCTGTTCGGTGGTTCAAAAAAGCAGCCTCAGCTGGAAATATTAAGGCCATGTTCAACCTTGCTACCCAGTACCGTACAGGTTCTGGCATTCAACAAAGTGATAAAAAAGCTTTATTTTGGTATAAAAAAGCTGCTGAACTGAACTTTGCACCAGCTCAAAATGCTATGGGATATATGTATGCCCAAGGTCGAGGCACCAAAGCCGATAAAGATGTTGCTGAAATGTGGTTCCAAAAAGCCAGCGACAATGGATTAAGCTTGGCTACACAAAACACCAATGCTCTAAAACAACGAGGCACATTCTCCTTACTCAGGCTACAAATAGACAACACCATTCGCAGTGATGTTTTAAATAACAAAAACATCAACTTAGCTTCTTGGCTAGAAGTGCATCAACAAGCTGTTTTATAACATAGCCCTTTAAAACTTTAACAAATAGCCAGTTTCATTTGGCATCATTTTATCCAACATAAAGCAAGCATTATTTTAGCTGTTGCATACTGTACGTTCTTGATGAGAATGCCCTGCTCTTTATTTGACATCATAAAAAAAATGGGGCAACCATGACAGTAGAAATCACGCAAGCATTGGCAGAAGACAACCTTGATGATGCATATTTAAAACGTGGGCGTGAATATTTCAAAAATGGACATGTTGAAAAGCTAAACTTTGATGCTAAAAATCAAACGGTTACAGCCGAAGTCATTGGGAGCAAACCCAAGCCTTATAAGGTATCGATCAGTTTTGATGAGTACGATATTGATGGTGACTGTTCATGTCCTGTACAGTTTAACTGTAAACATGTAGCAGCAACATTGTATGCCGTTATGGCTGAAAACTCCAATTTACCACGCAAGAAAAGACAGAAAAAAGATGAAGCTGTACCCTTCCACCATTGGTTGGGTGTGGTTGGACAAACAACATCCAGTGTACAATCTCGTGATGAATATCCTGCGGATGTTCGCCAGCGCCTCATTTATATTTTAAAACCTGATGGCAAAAAAGGTGTGCGTTTACAATTTGAGTCTGTTCGCCTCCTTAAGAATGATAAGTACGGTAAAGCCACTCCCTACTCTTGTAAAAGTATCTTAATCCGCAGCGTACCACGCTATATTTTATCCATGGATGAACGTATTTTGCGGGATGCAGCCAATAGTTTTGCGGCAACAGGTGATACTATTCGTTTGGAAGGCATTGCTGGCGTTGAAATGTTAGAACGTGTCATTAAAACAGGACGCTGCCACTGGTGGGACAAAGATAGAGAGCCTTTAACCATGAGCGACAAACGCAAAGGCGAATGGTTTTGGGATATGGATGCCCAAGGCGTGCAAACATTGAGCTTGCGCACAGAGCCTGAAGCCATGTTACTTCCGCTCTCACCACCCCACTACCTTGATATTTCACAAAATACCTGTGGTGAAGTTGAGCAACCCTGTTCACCTGAACAAACACGTGAACTACTTAGTATTTTACCACTCAAACCACAAGATATTACAGACAGTACTGATGATGTATTGTTCCCACAGCTTCCCAGCTTTATCCCTCAGCCTGAACGTTTACAACTCAAGCTTGAAACCATTAAACCAACCACCGTACTCGTTTTTGACTCACTGGCAATTCACTCCAATATATATGGTCAATATTTTGATGGTTTGGATGTATGGTTTGAATATGGCGATGAACAAACCAAATTTGGTGATACAGATGAACCTGTACGCAGCAAACAAGATGGCCACCTTATCGAATATGTGCGCGACCTAGACTTTGAAAAACAAGCCATGATTCAACTCTTAGCACATGGGGTAACAGCCACATCTCGCGCCATGGCAATTAAGCTTAAAAAAGCTGGAACATTACCAAACTTCACTCTAGTCGATAACGACTGGATTAC
>JALUWH010000242.1 GCA_027019685.1 Ghiorsea sp.
CTTATTTGTTTTGGTTTTTGGCGGGGGGCTGCTTTTTTGGTGGAACTGGCGAATTTTTGGTTCCTTTATACTGGGAGGGGTTCTCATAAGTTTAAACACTTTGGTGATGGCGAAAGTTTTTTCTGCCACTGAAGTGAGTCAGAAGTCCATTTATCGATCTGCGGTTTTTCGGTACGTTGGTATTTTTTTGGCATTGTTTTTTTTGGCTGCGATTGGCATGAACCTTTTGGCAGTCTGTGGTGGTATGTTTATTGCCTATTTGGCGGGATTTGTATCTTCTGCTAAGGGTGTTTTTAACCAGAGAAAGTAGACTTTAGGTCTAAAGTTATTATGAAGGAGAGTGCGTTGGCAGCTGAGGAACATAGCGGTGGAATTGCTGAACATTTACAGTATTGGACTTATTCTTTTCAGCAAGATATTCCAGTAGACGAGCGCAACCCTTTTATGCAAATTCATGTCGATACCATGTTGGTGACGGGATTTGTGGCATGCCTTATTTTAGGTTTTGCTTTTTGGTTCAAAAGCCGCATTCAAGCAGGTGTGCCGACTGGCGTTCAGAATGCAGTAGAAGCTTTGGTGGGCTTTGTGAACGATACTGTCCGTGATAACTTCCCTGTGCATAACCCTATTATTGCACCATTGGCGCTGACTGTATTTGTATTTATTTTCCTTTGTAATTTCTTTGATATTTTGCCTGCATACTTTTTGGGTCATGTGGCACATGCATTAGGTGCGCCAGCATTTCGCCCTGTGCCTACCAATGATTTAAATCTGCCCGTTGCTATGGCACTTACTGTTTTTGCTATGGTTATATATTATGAGCTTAAACTAAAACCTGTTCATTTTATGAAAGACTTGCTGCTGCAGCCTTTTGCAAATTTGTTGTTGATGTCTAAAAATCCTGTGGTGAAGCTATTGGGTGTGCTTCTCATTCCATTGAACCTAGTTTTGAAGCTGATTGAAGAAATTGCTAAACCTTTAAGTCTTTCGTTTCGACTCTTTGGTAATATGTTTGCTGGAGAAGTGATTTTTTTGTTGATTGCCTCATTACTGCTTGTTGATAACTTCGCAGATATGGCATCAGTGGGCGGTGCGATTTCTGAAATTATGGGCTTATTGGTTGGCTTGGGCTGGTCATTCTTCCATATGTTTATTGGATTGTTGCAGGCGTTTATTTTTATGATTCTCACAGTGGTGTATTTATCTATCGCGCACCAGCCTGCTGAGCACTAAGTTTTTAAGTTGTTTGAAGTTTAATTTTATTTTTTAATAGGAGAGTATAAAATGGAAGCAGAAG
>JALUWH010000243.1 GCA_027019685.1 Ghiorsea sp.
ATAATAGCTCGCCAAGTTTCAATTACTTTAAAGATACGCTGATTGATTTATTACGGTAGCAGGCTCATTATAGCTGTAAGTGTTTTAACTGGCGTTTATTATGCCCTTGTGCTTTGAGTTGGTTGCTTTTTCTACTTTGTTGAGGCGCGTAAGGTTTTAAGAATGCGGGGAGTACGCGCCCTTCAATTTTCATTAAATCATGAATCAGTACTTGGGCAATGTGTTCTTCTTCAAGCTTTTCTGCTGTATTAAGGTATGTAAAGATTAATTTGGCGAGCCTATCCAGTGAAATCTGCCAAGTGCTATGGGTTTGCGCATAAACCCATAAAGAAAAAGCAAAGAATTTTTCAAACACATCACCTTGAGGATAGAGCAAGTTTAGGGTTTGCTTAAAATTACCACTATTGCGATACAAATCCCAAAAACGAGATTAAAGGGTAGCGTCCCTTTTTACATCCCTTTTTACAAAGATTTTTTATCATTACAACACAGCTTTATAAAAAAATATTTATCTGCTATAATTCGTTATCATGGGTCAAAGAAAAAGTGTTCGATACCTAAAGGTTGTTGATGAAAGCTACACTATTCCACAAAAGAAGGGTGGTGGAGCGATTAAAATCGAAGCTTGGCAAGATAGCAGTGGTAAGGTTGTGAAATACAGTATCGCATATATCAATCACAGCCTATTCCAAGGCGATAATGGTCGAGTGATTGGTTATGACAATGCCCATGATTATCACCATAAACACTATTTTGGTGAAATTTCACCCGTTGATGATTTTACCAGCTATGAAGATTTAGTGAAGCAATTTGAGCAGGAGATTAAGGAGTATATCCAATGAGTATTGAAATCAAAGCAGGCACACTTTCTGATTTCTTTGCATCAGCCAAAGAAACCGCAAAAGAAATCGATAGCGGCAAAGCGATTACACCCAAAAATACCATATGGGTAGATGCCAAAGACTTGATGCTTTTGCTCAAGCCAGAACGCACAAATTTAGTGAAGTATTTGAGAAAAGAAAAAACAGCTATTTTTTCTCATTTGGCAAAAGCTTTGAATCGAAGCCCTATCAGCCTAAACAATGATTTGAAGATTTTATCCAAGTATGATTTGGTGACCATCACCAAAGAAACCAACCCTGGTCACGGTGTATGCAAAGTCATCACATCCAATTTGGATGATAAAATTGAGTTTCGGGTAGAGGTGTAAATAACAACCTATGCCTGAAACATCTTTAAGCTGGAATCCTGATATTCAATATTCGAAGTTTGACCATCATTTTTATACCAAAATG
>JALUWH010000244.1 GCA_027019685.1 Ghiorsea sp.
AATGCAAGTCGCCCTGATGCTTCCTCAACCTGTGGATGACGCACCCAGCTTCCATAGTGTTTTTTAATCGGAAGCAAAAGTTCCAGTGTTTGCTGTTCACTCACCACTTACTCACCACTTACTCAACAAGCCAATCATACAAGCTTCCTTCAGGCTGCTTGACTGCCTTCATACCATAAGCAGCAAACCATGATGGCAACCATGAATCATCTCCGTCACGCAAAACCAAACGGTACTCACGACGCTGTTTCTGCAATAACGTTGGCACAATACTTTCCACCACCGCCAGCTTTAACAATGCCTGCTCCAGCATCACCTGTGATGCCAGTTCATACTCTGCTTCTATACGTAGCAACACTACATTTGAGGCAGTATCAAACTTCATATCATCTTGATAAGCATCACGAATATTTAACAACACTTGTTTTAAAAATGTTTGCAATTGATAGTCTGTATATCCTTGCATAGGAATATTGGTTTGCTGCAACAAGTCTGCAGAAAAATCACCTTGCACATCCACATGCAGTTGCAGTTCACCATAAATATCGGCCACAGGAGAAAAGGTCAGCATTAGCTTCCGACCATTGGCACCCAAGCTAAAGCCATAAGTATCCGACATTTCATAAGCCGTGTTTAATAAGTCTTTGGCAAGCATATCACCTTGCTCTGCAAAGCCAGCCACATGAATATCCAAATTCCAAAACGGCTGCTCTTGAATCATTTTAATGCCACGCTTACGCAAAAACTTTTCTACCTGATTAGGATTAAACTCTACATTTGCCCCAAAAGACGTGGGCTTAAAACGCAACACCAATGATGTTGCCACAGACCAAGACTTCGATTTCTCCAGTGCATCAAAGGGTACTACCCGCGCCCACAACACTGGCAACGCAAGCTTGGTTGCCTGTCGAATCGTTAGTTCGGATGCGCCTTCATCTTGCAGCGACACTAGGAACCTCTCATCTGCCGCAGCAAACAACTGCAGTGGCACAAGCAAACAAATGAGCAACCCAAATAGCAGCCTCATTTCACAACTCGCAAGTGGCGCACTTTCCGCCCAGTGTTGGATTCTGGTTTTTTCTCCACTTCAGCACTTGGTTTTTCCACTGTAGCATCAGCCAACGCCTGCATTTCTTCTTCTGACATATTGACTTCTTGTTGCACCTGCTCTTTGACACTTCCAGGCATATCAGCTTCCCACAATATACCCGATGACAAGTCTTGCTCTGGCAAATACGCTGCCCAAATACGTTTCATCGGAATCACACAATGGTGT
>JALUWH010000245.1 GCA_027019685.1 Ghiorsea sp.
CTTTGATACCTTTCTCCTTAAACGCATGTTTAATCATACGCATTTCAGTGACTGTATCTGCCACCTCAATCACTTCATCTGCCGCATTGCGGCCAGTTAAGACTAGGTGCATCCAGCTAGGTTTTTCTTCATCAATAAATGTCGCAATCTCTTCACCAGAAATCCAACCATAGCCTGTACAGTAATTGATTTCATCAAAGACAATCAAATCATACTTATGCGAGCGCACTTTTTTCTTGCATAAATCCCAAATTTCTCGGCTTGTTTTGATATCTTGTTCAGGATTTTTAGTATCCCAAGTAAAGCCATCACCCAACGCATGCCATTCGATATTGTCGAACTTTTCAGCAGCTTTTTGCTCGCCAGTTTTCCATTTCCCTTTGATAAATTGAATCACACATACATTCATACCCCATGCCGCAGAGCGAAACACCATGCCAAATGCGGAAGATGATTTGCCTTTGCCATCACCTGTGTGCACCAATGTCACCCCTTGCCTATGTTCTCTGCGTTTAATTGCCATACTTAACTCCTCACCGCAAAGGCGCAGAATACGCAGAGAAACACAGAGAATTTATATATTACTGGAACCATGAAGCGACCTCCTCAGGTTGGCTGGGGAAATACCAATGAATATACGATGCCCTTAAATTCCTGTAACGCATACCCTCATCACCTCTTATCACCACAAAAGCACTCTGCGTGTCTCTGCATCTCTGCGCCTCCGCGGTAAATAATCGTTTAGAGTGATGAAACTCATGCCCGCGCGCACCACTTGCATCTTCTCGATAGCCTAAACCCGCCAGCCTATCTTGCATGGTAAATGTGCAAGGCAACACCCCTGCCATTTGTGCTGTTCCGCCTTGGTTATCGCTGATGCTTTGCCCAAGCAACATCATACCACCGCACTCTGCCAACACAGGCTTGTCACTTTCAATAAACGCACGAAGCGAAGGCCAACTCTCTGATTTTTCCAAAGCCGATAAATGCAATTCAGGGTAACCGCCTGGCAACCACAAAGCATCCGCACCCTCAGGCACAGCATCCCCAAGCAAAGGAGAAAAATATACAATATCTGCGCCTTCAGCCTGTAACCATTCGATATTGGCAGGATAAATAAAGCAACAAACCTTATCTTTGGCGACCACTATGGTTTTGCCATGAAGACGCGGGGCAACAGAAGAGGAGCTACCATATTGATATTCTTTGTGTCTTTGTGTCTTTGTGGTAAGAAAATCTACTTCAACATGCAAACAATCCGAAAAATCTGGTAA
>JALUWH010000246.1 GCA_027019685.1 Ghiorsea sp.
AGAAGATATTTCACCCGAAGGTGAAAAAGGTATAACTTAGAAGTTATAAGTTAAACGAGCTTGAAGTGTGCTGTATCCAACATTGTTGTTTTGATCACCAGCTTGAACATAAACATATGCAAGAGTTGTATCTAACGGTCCAAATGCTTTTTTACCTGTTACGGTAAATTCATTCATGTTACCATTGTTGTTATTAGTACCAAGTGTAACTCCGCCATTACCTTGAGTATAACCAGGCTGTGAAGCATGTGTCCAGTGTAGTCCTAAATCAAACAATCCGTTTACCGGTGAAGTGATAGTTATGTTTTCTGCTGTTGTATTTGCACGAGTTACATAACCATAGTTCCACCAAGCTTCGGTGTATAGTTTTGATTGGTTCTTAGTGCTTCCTAGTTCTGCAAGGTTTTGCCCTGCACCTAAACCATTATTGCTTTTACCGATTTGTGAGATAGCACCTGTAACTGTAGCGATACCTTTTAGATTGTATCCAAGTTTAACTGCATAACCGTTATTTGAAGTTCCGCCTGCAGTACCTAGTTCTGTTCCACTAGAATAATTAATACCGGTATATTGTGCGCCAAGTATAACACCCATCATCTTCATATCAGCCTGCAACCACCAGTCTTGAACATATTGTGGAGCATTATAATACCATCCTTGAACAGTTAATGGTTTAAATGAGTTATTTATAGCACCTATTGCATAGGCACCATTATAGAACTGGCTAAATGTACTACCTGTGCTTCTTGCTTGTATCTGGTTTGCTATACCTATACCAGGTGTTATAGCTTTACCAAGACCAGCACCATTACTAGCACCTACATAAGCGCCCACTAAGGTTGTATCAGGGATATTTTGGTTGATAAGTACCGCTGCTTCAAAAGTGTTTGATACGATCGACCAGTTTTGTGAAAACACTAGCGGGGTGTCAAGTTTCATGCGACCAATTTTACCAGTTGTCTTACCGTAAGTTCCTGTTAACCATGCAGTATTTACTATGTAACTATCAGTTAACTCATTTGTACCTTCCCAAACATTGCCTACTAGCTGCCCTTGTAAACCAAGTGTACTAAGAGCTGTGAAACTACCGCCTGCAGAGATACCTTTAGTCAAATCTGCTGAAAGACCCAAATGAAAAGCTGCTTGTCCCGCAGAATTGCGAGCGCCAAAAAGACCTTCATCAGTCTTACCTGCAATACCATTCTCATTTGCGTTGGTAGTTGTATTATAATACAACTTAGCATTACCTGCAACTTTAACATTACTTATAGCAA
>JALUWH010000247.1 GCA_027019685.1 Ghiorsea sp.
TGTATATTTAAATTTTGACAAAGAGAAAGTCACTGAGCCAGTGATTTGGAAGTTAGCGAAAAAGTTTGATGTGGTGACCAATATTCGTATGGCAGAAGTCAAAGAAGATATGGGTTTGGTTGGGCTTGAAATTGAAGGTGAAACAGAAGTGGTTGAAGCATCTGTAAAATGGCTTGAAGCTCAAGATGGTGTGCATGTTGAGCCGATTGAACAGGGTATTATTGAAGGCTAACTGTAGCTATCCATATCACTGTTTATTTTCTCAAGTGCGGCGTTAAAAAATGCCCGCTTAGCAGAAAGTAAGCTGCGCTTTTTTGCCTTGCTCTTGAAAAAAGCACAGCAATTTGAATAGCTACAAGATGAAAAGGCTGGAAAGGAGTAGGTTATGGCGATTTATAATAATGCAGCAGAAGCCATTGGTCATACACCGTTGATTCGTTTGAATCGAATTGGTGCAGATTTGGATGCGGAAATTTTGGTGAAATGTGAGTTCTTTAATCCACTAAACTCAGTAAAAGACCGTATTGGTAAAGCCATGATTGAAGATGCTGAGGCCAAAGGGTTGCTTAAAGAAGGCGGTACGATTGTTGAGCCAACTTCTGGGAACACTGGTATTGCATTGGCATTCGTAGCTCGCGCTAAAGGTTATAAATGTATCTTAACCATGCCAGAATCGATGAGCTTAGAACGACGCAAGTTGTTGAAATTATTGGGTGCTGAACTGGTGTTGACACCTGCGTCTAAGGGTATGAAAGGCGCAATCATCAAAGCAGCTGAAATGGTTGAAACCATTGAAGGCGGATTTATGCCGCAACAGTTTGATAACCCTGCAAACCCTGAAATTCACCGCCAAACTACAGCTGAAGAAATTTGGCAAGATTGTGATGGTCAAGTGGATGCGGTTGTTGCTGGCGTGGGTACAGGTGGCACGATTACAGGCATTGCAGAAGTGATTAAATCACGCAACCTAAATTTTAAAGCGATTGCGGTAGAGCCATCGGATTCACCTGTGCTTTCAGGTGGTGAACCATCACCGCATAAAATTCAAGGTATTGGAGCTGGTTTTATTCCTAAGAACTTGAATAGGGATATTGTGGATAGCGTGGAGCAGGTAAGTAATGATGATGCTTTTGCTATGGCACAGCGTTTGGCTGGTGAAGAAGGTATTCCTGGTGGGATTTCTTCAGGAGCAGCAGTTGCAGCAGCACTAAGAGTGGCTGCGCAAACGGATATGAAGGGCAAACGTATTGTTGTGATTTTACCATCTATGGCAGAGCGGTATATGTCTACAGATTTATTTAAGAATATAGAAGCATAAAGTTTTAATCACAAAGGCATAAAGACACAAAGTTGAAAATGAAAACTTCGTGTTCTTCGTGTTCTTCGTGGTGAGTAGAGGTTAATAAAACATGATTGATTTTACAGAAGAACAAATTGAGCGCTATTCGCGCCATATTATTTTACCCGAAGTTGGGGCTGAAGGACAAAGCAAATTGCTTGAGTCTAAAGTATTTATGATTGGTGCAGGTGGCCTTGGTTCACCCGTAGCCTATTATTTGGCTGCAGCAGGTGTAGGCACGATTGGTATTGCCGATGCAGATATTGTGGATTCTTCAAATCTACAGCGCCAAATCATTCATAATACCAAGCGTGTGGGTATTCCTAAAGTAGAATCAGCCAAGCAAACCATGCAAGAGCTGAATCCTGATGTAAAAGTCAATGTGTATAACTATTTTGTCACGGAAGAAAATATTCGTGATATCATTTCAGAGTATGATTTGATTATTGATGGCTGTGATAACTTTCCAACCCGTTTTCTTGTGAATGATGCATGTTATTTTGAAAAGAAACCTTTGATTTCAGGTGCGATGTTCCGTTTTGAAGGACAAGTAGCGACTTACAAGCCGCATGTGCATAAAGAAGGGCCTTGTTACCGTTGCCTATACCCTGAGCCACCACCAACTGGTTTGGTGCCATCATGTTCTGAAGCGGGTATTTTAGGTGCGCTTGCAGGTGCTGTAGGTACGATTCAGGCTGTAGAAGCTGTGAAAGAATTGTTGGGTATTGGCGAGTCTTTATCTGGCAAACTGATGACTTTTGATGCCTTACGTATGGAATGGAAGAAGCTTAAACTTCGTAAAGACCCACAGTGTCCATTGTGTGGTGACAACCCAACGATTACAGATCTGGTCACTTATGAGCAAGCTTGCGAATTGAAGTTTGGCGAATAACTAAGACAACAGTTTAAAAACAATTCAATGCATGAAAAGCGTAGAGGTGATTTTCTACGTGCTGGATGCTTGCGCTTAAATTTTAGTGTAAGCTTGAGTAGGAATGAGAGGTAAGAAGATGAGTACATTTGATTTTGCACAAACATCTGATGTGGATGAATTTGAAGCTGGTTATAAGGCATTCAAGGCTGGAACCATGCCTGAAGAAAGGTTTACCCCATTCCGCTTGCAGATGGGTGTGTATGGTCAACGTCAAGAAGGCGTACAAATGATTCGTGCCAAGTTTCCAGGTGGTGTGCTTACGCCTGCGCAATTGGAAGTGATGGGTGAGTGTGCAGATTTATATGCTGGTGCGATGCCCACAGATGGTACACTTAAAGAAGCACCTGAAAAGGTTGCGCATATCACGACACGTCAAGATATACAGGCAAATTTTGTGGCACTTAAAGATGTTGTACCTTTTTTGCGTAAAATGGATGCAGCAGGTATCACATCGCGTGAAGCTTGTGGTAATACTGTGCGCAATGTTTCGACTTGTTTCTTGGCAGGCAAATGCCCTGCTGAACATGCAGATGTGACAATTCATGCACGTAAGTTTGCTGAATATTTCTTGCGCCATCCATTGGCGCAACAGTTTCCACGTAAATTTAAAGTGACATTCTCAGGTTGTGCTACCGACTGTGGTTTAAGCGGCATGCATGATGTGGGTTATATTGCTAAACATCAAAATGGAAAAGCAGGCTTTGAAGTGTGGGCGGCAGGTGGTTTATCTTCGCAGCCTATGCCAGCTATCAAGTTAGAAGACTTCATTGAAGAGTCTGATGTGTTGATTGTGGGCGAAGCTTTGATGCGTATGCATTTCAAATACTCAGACCGTAAACGCAGAGCCCGGGCACGCCTGAAATATGTGGCGCAAAAACTGGGTGAAGAAGGATTTATTGAAGAATATAAAAAACAACGGGCGGTGATTGAAGGTACATTGCCTGATGTAGTCTTTGAAGGCACCAACTGGCGTTCACCAACGGGTAGTATGCCTTTTGCTGAAAGCGGTATTGTTGCGCAACATGATGGTAAAACATCAATATTATTGAATATTTTCCGAGGTGATTTAACACCCTTACAATGTCGCGCTGTAGCACAAGCTGCACGATTGGGTGGAAGCAATGAACTGCGTGTGACTACAGAGCAAGGTTTGGTGATTGTCGATGTAAACCCAGAGAAAGTGGATGATGTGGTTGAAGTGTTGGGTAATGCTGACCTCCGAACATCTTATGCGCGGGGCATATCGGATATTACAGCTTGCCCTGGTACTGAAACATGTAGGTTGGGGATTACGTCTAGCCGTGGTTTGGCAGAGGCATTGCAGCCTTTGATGGTAGATTTGAAACAAGATCCTGCATTGGCTGGTATTACGATTAAAGCATCGGGTTGCCAGCATTCTTGTGGTCGTCATCATATTGCAGATTTGGGCTTTCATGGCATGGCGAAAAAGGTTGCAGGGCAACCTGTGCCGCATTATCAATTGCATGTGGGTGGCTCGGGTGTGGCGGGTGAATCTTTTGCTTTTGCCTCTGATTGGGTGCCAGCCAAATATGCGCCTGAAGCGGGCATTGCCGTGCTCCAAGCTTATAAAGATGGGCGTAAGGATAATGAATCAGTTCATGATTGGGCTGAGCGTTTGGGTAAAGAAGGTTTATCTGAAATATTGGCTCCATTTAAGGCTGATGCAGGCGAAGTGGACGGCTTGATTTATGACTGGTCAGAAAATGAAGCCTTTAATACCAAAGGCAATAAAAAAGGTGAGTGTGCGGGTGCTGTATTGTCTATGTCCGATGCTTTGATTTCGGAAGCGGAATATGAGTTGATGATTGCTAAAGCACATGCTGATGCCATGTTCTGGGCAGAAGCGAAAACAGCACTTAAACGTTCTTTAATTTCAACAGCTAGGGCATTTTTGGTGGCGTATGGAGAAGCACCTGAAGATGATGCAGAGGTGTTTGCTTTGTTAATGAGCAATGCGGGTTCTGATACGGAAGTCATGCAACAATTCATGGCAGTGCAAAGTGCGATGATGAGCATTGATTTGTCCAACCCAGCATCTGGCGTGACCAAGCTTAAAGAAGCGCAGTCCGTGTTTGTGAGTTTGGCTGAAAAACGTTTTGCTGCTGTGCCTGAAAGTAATGAGACTTCAGAGCAAGATGCTGGAAAAGTTGTAAGTGGTGGAGAAGTCACTACATTAGACTTATCTGGTGTGGCATGCCCTATGAATTTTGTAAAAACAAAAATCAAGTTGGCAGGTTTACCTATGGGGGCGCAATTGGTCGTGATTTTGGATGATGGTGAGCCGATTGAGAATGTGCCTCTATCTTTAGAGGAGCAAGGTCAAAAGGTGATAGAGAAAAAACAAATTTCAGATACACAATGGCAAATTGTGGTTGAGAAAACTGCTTAATCAAAATGACTGACGACTTGCACCCGTTTTCTAATCCTGGGCGTACCAAGCTTTCCTTGGTGAGCCGAGGTTTGGCGCTACCCAATGGTTTACCACAAGCCTCGCGTTGGCTTGCGCAAACCAATGGTGCGGAAACGGTGTTGGATTTACGACTACCATCGGGGCACTTTTGTTCTGTGCCTGTGGGGCAGCCTTATACGGAAGAAAGTGGGTTTTCATTACTTTCCGTAGATGGGAACAAAGCCGTGTTAGCCTGTGGTGGCGAACAAGAGACTGTTGAGCTTATTGAAGCTCCTGCATTTTATAAACAACGTACGCGTAAGGGTTCGCGTATGGGTAGCTTTGCCTCTTTGCATGATAAACTGCTAATATTACAGCCATTTATGGGTTGCGGCTTCTTTTCTAATCAAGGTGATGCATGTGCATATTGTCAGTATGACTCTATGCTTAATGAAGCAGAACCACCACTTCGAGACCCTTTAGAACTGGTTGAAGTTGTGGTAGCAGCTTTAGCCGAGCGTGATATTGATACTGTATATTTATACAATGGTTTTTCGCCAACAGATGATGTGGGTTTATCCAAACTTTTGCCAGTGATTGCATTGTTGCGCCGTCATTTGGGACATAGGCAAATTGCTTTGGAAACAGTAGCACCGAAAGATTTGTCCGTGATAGATGCGCTGTATGCTGCAGGACTGGATATTTTTATTTGTAACTTGGAAGTTTTTGATGCCAAGCGTTTTAAAGAAGTCTGCGCAGGTAAAGCCAAGCAGGGTGGGCAAGATGCAATCTTTAAAGCCTTAGAATATGCACGGCGTATTTTTAGACCGGGTACAGTGGTGAGCCACTTGATTGTAGGTTTAGAGCCAGTGACATCAACGACCAATGGTATGAAATCATTGGTTGATAAGGGTATTGTTCCTTTGTTGATTCCATTTCGACCATTACCGAACACGCCTTTGGAGCATCAAGGTATTTCAACATTAGATGATATTGAAGCTGCGTTATTAGAGCAATATGCACTACTAGAAACCTCGAATATACCTTCACATCGATTAAGAGATATGGGTCGTGTATTAACACCTATGGAAAGTGGTGTATTGGATAGCAGTCGAACTGCAACTTTAGCAATACGCTGGAGTAGCTCACCGTTGGGGCGTAAGGTTGATGGTTGGTTAGATAGTTTTCGCCGCCATTTAAGACGTAAAGAGGACGGCAAACAAACCCAGCCCATACACCGCTTGTTATTTGCCGAGATAGCACCTTTTATGGCACTAATATTGTTGGCTACAGTATTTGTTTGGGGGGTGTATAGTGATACGCCTGAAGGGTTAAATACCTCTGCCTTTAATGCGCTGCTCGTCTTTTTGTTGTGTTTGGTTTTATGGGTGACCCAGTTGCTTCCTTTGCCTATTACTTCGTTGTTGGGGCTTGCCTTGTTACCTGTTTTGGGGGTATTGCCTGCAAGTGCTGTGTTTGCATTTTTTGGTAATCCTGCTGTATTCTTTATTTTGGGTGCCTTTATGTTGGTTGCGGGTGTGATGCAAAGTGGTTTGTCTGAGCGACTGGCATTGGTTGTGTTGAAGAAGACGGGCAATAGTTCCAAGCGTTTATTGATGGTGATGTTGTTTTTGCCAGCATTGATGGCATTTGTCATGCCTGAGCATGCAGTAGCAGCCTTGTTTTTACCCATAGCATGGGAAATTGTGCGAGCTCTGGGTTTGCGAAAAGGTCATGCTTATGCACAAGCAATATTTTTTGCTTTGGCATGGGGGGCAATTATTGGTGGTGTGGCAACCTTGTTGGGTGGAGCTAGAGGACCACTTGCCTTGGCTTTGGTTGGTGAGTTAACAGGGGAAAGTTTTTCGTTTATGCAATGGAGTTTGGCTGCTTTGCCATTGGTATTTGGTGTGTTGTGTGTGGCAGCAATACTTTTACTACGCATGGTGTCGCGCGTTAAATTAGATATGCAAGTGGTACAAGATAAGTTTGCCGAGAGACGATTGGAGCTAGGTGTATTAACCTTGAAGGGCTGGTTAATGAGCTTTTTAATGTTAGGCACAGTCGTAGCATGGTTGTTTGCAGGGCATGCAAATGGATTAGCCAGTATTGCCTTGGTGAGTGTGGTATTGATGTTTGCCTTGCGTTTAGTGGAATGGAAGCAAGTGGAAACCCATGTGCAATGGGGTGTGGTGTTGATGTATGGAGGGGCGATTGCTATTGGTAAAGCATTGTCAGATACAGGTGCTGCAACATGGTTGGCGCATACACTTATTCCTGGTGATATGGTAGGTCTATCGCTTATCGCTTTGTTGGTTTTGATTACGCTTCTATTCACGGAAAGTGTGAGTAATGCAGCGGCTGTAGCGATTGTTTTACCCATAGCTATGCCTGTTGGGGCTGCTGTGGGCATAGACCCCGTAGTGATTGCACTAACGGTAGGTATTATTGCAGGTTTTGCGTTTATGTTACCCATGGGAACGCCTCCCAATGCTATGATTTATGCCAGTGGCTATGTTAACCCTATCCACATGCTTAAATATGGTGCGATTTTATCACTCTCGGCCATGTTAATGTTTCTGCTGATTGTAAAGTATTGGTGGCCAGCGGTAGGGCTTTATTACTGATGTTTGGAGTAAAAAATGAATGTGTTGGTTGATAAAGTGGAGCATACTTTAAGCTTGTTGCAACAATCGGTGGCGGACTATACTGGTCATGTTGTGTTTGCTTGTAGTTTCGGTGCGGAAGACGTGGTGTTATTAGACCTTTTAGATAAACATGGTATTCCAATACGGGTTATTAGTTTGGATACAGGTCGTTTACCACAAGAAACCTATGATGTGATGCAGACTTGGCGTAAGAAAAATAGTTTGAATATCGACATATATTTCCCCGATGCAAGAGAAGTGGAAAGGATGGTTAAACAAGATGGTGTGAATTTGTTTTATGATTCGATTGAAAAGCGCAAACTATGTTGCCATGTGCGTAAGATTTTGCCATTAAAACGAGCTTTAAGTG